>WJIP01000288.1 GCA_014730185.1 Caldithrix sp.
CCATTGCGCGTGGATTTGTTACAGGAAAGCCTTAAGCGGCAAAGATCAGTCATAAAACAATTGGTGCAAAATAAACGACAGGGATATACCAAAATTGAATCGATGACGATGAACAAAACTTTGCCCAATCAATTTACTCTATTATTTGTCGCCGATACCCCTCCCATCGGAAAATATATCGTCGGAATGGTTATCAATCAACAATCGTTCATTCAAACTGTTTTGGGACCAAAGATTGAAGAGTTCGCCGGACAACAATTTGATTTGGGTATATTCGATGACCGCTCCGGCCGGGAAATTTTTGCATCCGGAAGCTTTTCCATAAATAAGGTCCAGATCAAACGAAAATTGTGGGTGTTTCCCAATCTTTATTTGGGTATCAATTTAAGGGGCCAAACCATCAGCGAACTCGTCCAAAAACGATTTTACCAAAGTCTGGTTTTTATGGTATTCTTGAATATCATCCTGATCGCCGGTGCAATTTTTCTGTACCGCAGCATCACCAAAGAAGTGCAACTTGCCCAACTAAAAACCGATTTTGTGGCCAATGTATCGCATGAATTACGTACACCTTTGGCATTAATCCGCATGTATGCCGAAACCCTATCGCTCGACCGCATCTCTTCAAAAGAAAAACAGATGCATTATTATGATATCATTGAGAAAGAAAGTGAACGGCTTACTCTTTTGGTAAACAATATTCTTGATTTTTCCCGTATGGAATCCGGTAAGAAAAAATACCAAAATAATCCCGTCGATTTAAACCAAATAACCGCTGATGTGCTTGATATTTATGATTATAAATTCAAAACCGAACACTTTTCAGTTAAAACATCCCTGGCACAGGAAAAATTGATATTACATGGCGACCGCGATGCCATTACGGAGGCGATTATCAATATTCTGGATAACGCCCTTAAATACAGTTCTTCCTCAAAACAAATTAATATTGCGACAGGCAGAGAAAACGGATTTGTGTTTGTTGAGGTGCAGGATTTTGGCACAGGTATTTCTGCAACTCATCAAAAGAAAATATTTGAAAAATTTTTTAGGGTGGATTCCGGTGATGTACACAAAACCAGAGGCAGCGGATTAGGCTTAACATTGGTCCAATATATTGTTGAAGCCCATAATGGTGATATTCATCTTAATAGTTCGCCGGGAGAAGGAAGCACATTTAAACTGCGTTTTCCCACAGGCGTTTAAATTATCCGAAAGGAAGGTTATGAAGCGAATATTAATTGTGGAAGATGAAATCCAAATGCAATCCGGTTTACAGGATAATCTGGAATTTGACGGATATGAGGTAGAGGCGGTTGCCGATGGTCAGACTGCGATCGATAAAATTTCTACAGAATCTTATGATCTGATCATTCTGGATGTTATGCTTCCGGAAAAAAGCGGTTTTGATGTATGTAAAGAAACCCGTCAGAAAGGTATTAACACGCCCATTCTGATGCTATCGGCAAAGACGGATGAAATTGATAAAGTGCGTGGATTAGAATTTGGCGCTGATGATTATGTGGCCAAACCCTTTAGTTTAAGAGAATTACTGGCACGGGTAAAGGCCCTGCTGAGAAGGTCACCCACACTGGATGAGGAAAATATTCAGTCCGTAAAAATGGGTCTGCTGGAAGTGGACCTAAAGCGATATCAGGCACAAAGAGATGGTAAAGTGGTATCCATGACCCATAAAGAATTTGAAATTTTAAAATATTTCCTGGCCCATAAAAATGTTTCCATCAGCCGGGAACAATTATTGAATGATGTGTGGGGCTATCCGGAAGACATTTCTTCTCGCACTATCGATAATTTTATTGTTAAACTGCGACAAAAGATGGAAAACGACCCTGCCTATCCTCAGCACTTAATCACAGTACACGGCGTTGGATATAAATACGTACCATAACAAAACCCATGTTTAGCTTTTTACATCTTTTTACAAATTATTACAGTTAAATGACCTTCCATCATTAAAAGCGTTTTATATTATTATGTGAATAATTGAACGGTAAGGGAAACAGACCCAATGCATTATAGACAAATGATACAAACAATACTGTTAATATGCTTGTTCGTATCGATAATTCACAGCAAGGAATGGAGCCGAATTGTCAATTTACAGGGATTGTGGCGTTTTACGATTGGCGATAACGAAAGATGGGCAGAACCGGCCTTTAATGATAACGGCTGGGATCAAATTGAAGTCCCTTCCAACTGGGAAAACCAGGGCTATCCGGGTTATGATGGTTTTGCCTGGTATCGTACAGGTTTTTTATTATCTTCAAATGATGTTGCAAGCAACAACAATTACATTAGGCTTGGCTTTATTGACGATGCTGACGAGGTATATGTAAACGGCCATTTTATCGGTTTTAAGGGCGCCTTTCCCCCGCATACCCAAACCGCTTATCACGAACAACGACTCTATTTTTGCCCTGCTGATTTTTTGCGATCCGATACCGTCAATATTATTGCTGTCAGAGTTTACGACAATTATAAGGAAGGCGGCATCATAAGGGGCCAAACGGGAATTTATAAACGTAAGCATCTGCCCCCTTTGGATGTTTCACTTGCGGGATATTGGAAATTTCAGACCGGGGATTCAATACAATGGAAAAACCCAACATACCAGGATACTCATTGGCAAAAAATTTATGTGCCTCTATGGTGGGAAACGCAGGGTTTTTACCATTATGACGGCATCGCCTGGTATCGAAAACGAATCACCATACCTGATAATCTAACCGGACAGGAGTTGATCTTATTGTTGGGACGCATCGATGATTTGGATGAGATTTTTTTAAACGGGCAGCGCATAGGAGGTACCGCCCATATTCAAAAACGGTTTGACGATAATTATCTGGGGGAATACTACCAGCAGCTTCGGGCTTATTATCTGCCATCCCATCTATTGAACCGTTATGGTGAAAATACGATTGCCGTGCGGGTTTTTGATGGATTTATCAATGGTGGTATCTATGATATTCCTGTGGGTATTACTCAAAAAAACAAATACGAACAATGGCAAAAAGACCATCCGCAATCGCCTCCCGATGATAACTTCCTTAACGAATTGTTACGTTCAATTTTTAATTAGAATAAATTCATTAACCGTTCTGGGTAATGATCGAGAAACGGATTGCCGTTAGTTGGTTTGCAGTTCCGTATCCATCGTACTGAATATATCTCTAATCAGGGAGATTGCCTCCGGTTGATCCATAAAGTATGGACTGGTAGCAATGGTAACGGCATCTGCCCTTTTTATCCATTCTCTTATTTTGACTATTTTATAATTGGTGTTGATATAGTTCATTTCCGCAGCGAAAATGTCCATATCCACATCCAACACGCATGGCCCGGACGGTTGGAGCTCAAAACGAACACTGCTGTCAATCATTAATACATCGGTAAATATACCCGTTTGCAGGGCCGGTTGGATAAAATTACCCACATTAAGCATATAATTAGTGTTTTCAAACGCCTTTTTTAAATCAACATTTTCAGAGTTCGGATTAAAATAATGAGGCGGTTCACGCATGTCACTGTGCTGATCTATATGCACCAGTTTTGTCCGTGGCTCTATGATATGAGCTTTCCATAGCAACCACCAGAAAAAAAAAGCATGATTGTGATTATCAAAAACAAAAATGGGTATCCTAAAATCCTGTAATAGCACAAATTGGTACAGACCGATGCACTGTTGTTCAACTTTCTCATCTATTTCAGAAAAGACCACTTTGTCGCCCGATGCAAGATTGCTAAGCTTGCCCCTCTGGAGCGGAGGAACCCAAATGGATTTTTGCCTCCTCTTTTCCCAGGAGAAAGCATTATTTCCTACCGGGGATTCAATATAAAATCCTTTATACAAAGTAATGGCATCCGCCATAAGTACTGATAAGCGATCCGGCATTGTCAGAATATATTGTTCCGTTCGATAAATTTCAATGCGTTCGTATACAACACCATAGTAGTAAAGTGAAGGATAATTTGATGCGGGTCTGGCATTATATCCAGTCCCTGGAAAAATGATTCAATAAACTACAAACGGAGGCATTTATTTTACAGGATGTGCACTATTCCCTCATATTTATTTTAGAAAAATAATAGCGGTACATTAGATTACATGGGTACGCACTTATATCCATAGTTAATGACACCACTGCTGCCATCATCAAAAATGCGTCGAAACTCTACCTGCATCTTCATTCCGCTCTTTAACTCATTTATATTACAATCGGTAATCTGGCTCAATATTCGTACGCCCTCTTTTAATTCAACAATACCTACGGCAAATGGCGCCTGATTTACAAAACGGCTGGAGGCAACCCGTATTACTGAATAGGTAATCAATGTCCCCTCGCGACTCAGATTTATGGAATCAAAATCCTGGTTTTGACATTTTGGGCATATAAGTCTCATTGGAAATACAATATAACCGCATGATTTACATTTCCCGGCCTCCAACTTGTATCGATGTTTTATTTCACGCCAATATTCTGGTATAGCCATCAGACCGCCTCCAATATATGAACCAAGCAACTTCCCCCGCTGCCACCCATGTTCTGGGTCAGACCAACACGGGCATTTTTTACCTGTCTTTCGCCTGCTTGCTCCCTGAGCTGGGTGACAATTTCCACAATCTGGGCAATTCCCGTGGCTCCAACGGGATGCCCTTTCGCTTTTAATCCACCACTCGTATTAACCGGCATGGGTCCGTCAAATCGGGTCTTGCCGGAGGCAGCAGCATTGCCCCCTTTACCTTTGGGAAATAGACCCAAAGCTTCGAGAATACAGATTTCAGCGATTGTAAAACAATCGTGTACTTCGAACAGATCGATATCATCAATTTTTTTCCCGCTCATCTTCAATGCGGTAATACCCGCTTTTTCCACTGCTGATAACGCAGTGATATCCTCTCTACTATGTAAGGCCATGGTATCTGTGGCATGGCCTAATCCGCTAATCCGGATTTGGGGATGAAGTTTTAACTGCCGGGCTTTTTCGGCTGAACATAAAATAACAGCTGCTGCTCCGTCGGTAATGGGTGAACAGTCTAAAATATGTAGCGGATCAGCAATTACAACCGAATTTAAAACCGCATCCACATTTATTTTTTGTGGAAACTGCGCCATCGAATTCATAGAACCGTGTAGATGGTTTTTAACTGCAACTTCCGCCAATTGTTGTTCGGTTGTACCATATTTATCCATGTGCATACGGGCGATCATAGCGTATAAACCGGGAAAAGTCACGCCCTGGTACACTTCATAGGCATAATCTGCAGCACTGGCCAGGGCTAATGTAGCGCCATCCGTATCCACATCTGTCATTTTTTCTACCCCGCCGGCAAGCACTATCTCACTCGTCCCTGACATAATATCAAGACAGGCCATCTTCATCGCCAAACCTCCAGAGGCACAAGCCGACTCCACCCGGGTTGAAGGTATGGATCCCACACCCAAATAATCAGCCAGCAGAGCTGCCAGGTGTTCCTGGTTATTGAATAAACCAGGCGACATACTGCCCACATACATAGAATCGATATGATCCACACCGGAATCTTTGATAGCATGCAGAGCAGATTCCACAAATATATCTCTCAAAGATTGCTCCCAGAGCTCTCCCCAACGGCTCAGCCCAATTCCGATTACAGCAATATCTTGTTGCAATTCATCCTCCTCTGCCAAAACGATTAACTGGCATTGCTGCGAATTTTCCCTCTGAATTTTGCATACTGACCATAATCAAGATAAAATTTTTCTCCATGTATTTGATCCCAGGTGTACAAAATTTTTTTTCGCATTTTTTCGATATCCTTGGTCACCCGCCAAACAAATCCATCACTGCCGGCCCCGGATCCATACGACACCATAAGTATCAGATCTCCCGGTTTGGCAACATCCAACACAGCGGCTAAACCTAAAGGGGAAGAACCGGAATAGGTATTGCCAATGTAAGGACATAGAAGGCCTTGTTTAAGCTGATCCTCGGTAAAACCCAATTTTTTCCCGGCTCGCAAGGGAAATTTACCGTTGGGTTGATGGAAAACGGCATACCCAAAATCAGACGCCTGTAGGCCCGTCTTTTTCATTATAAAATTAGCACAGTTTAAAACATGCTTAAAATAGGCAGGCTCACCCGTAAAACGTCCGGCGTGCTGGGGATAAAATTCGTGCTCACGTCGCCAGAAATCTGGAGTGTCAGACATATGTGAATAAGTTTCCAAACATTCGGCCACGGGTTGCTCTTTCCCCATAATAAATGCCGCGGCACCAGCCGATGCCGTGTATTCCAGAGCATCGCCCGGTGCGCCCTGAGATGTATCGGCCCCGATAGCCAATGCATAGGACATTTGCTGGGCCTCAACCATATTCAGAGTGACAAACATGGCCTCCGAACCCGCTTTGCAGGCAAATTCAAAATCAGCGCAATGCGCATCCGGCGTAGCTCCGATAGCTTCGGCAACGGTTGTCCCCGTTGGCTTTACGGCATATGGATGAGATTCGGAACCGACATAGACAGCTTGAATCGTCTCCGGATCAATACCGCCGCCAAAAACTGCACGTCGTGCGGCCTCAACGGACATCGTAATGGTATCCTGATCCGGCGCCGGGACTGACTTTTCCTGAACGAATAAACCCTTTTTTATTACTGTTGCATCAAAACCCCATTGTGCCGCAATATCTTCCACTTTAATGCGATATCGGGGTACGTATGATGCGTAACTGACAATACCGGTCATAATAAGGCCCCATAAGTTTTTATTTGTATGCCTTAATTGGAAAACGATTTAGGTAAATAGTAATCCTTTAATACTGTTATGATTTTTTGAATTTAAAGGACAAACTAAGCTTTACCCTGTATGCCGTAATTTTACCGTTTTCGATTTTTACATCCTGAGTGATCACTTCGGCAATGCGTATATCCTCTAAGCTCTCGCTGGCTAATTCAACGGCTCGGTTGGCGGCATCTTCCCATGAAACATCACTGGTACCGATAACCTCAATGACTTTATAAACGCTACCTGGCATAAATCCTCCTATCGTTACTTATAAAATATGTTTATTACTTTTCCCCTTTATGATTTATTTGGTTTGACCTTTACAGTAATCCCATAACTTAAATGCAAAATGGTACCCATTTTTTATTAGCTACGTTGTATTTGATCATGCTCAATATAATTACTCTGTAATGGGCAAACTTTAGTAATCGAAACTTCAAAATAATTCTATCAGAAAAACGTCTTGCCGTCTTGCCTTTAGTAGGAGATTGAGCATTAAAATCAGGAGTTGCCAGTTGTTTTACAGAGTTGAAAGGGATATCAGATGTTTTCGTCCTGCTTTATTCATTCAGGGCTCAAAGACCGTATCCATGATATGAGGAGTATTAGGTCATCGCTTCAATACCTACCTTGAAAAGAATTCGAGACATATGATCTTTTGAATTTGGTCAATTCGACGCATAAAATATATGACGCCGGTAGGAATATGTCAATAATTATTTTAAATAGTTGATATTTATACGGGGATCACAATGAGGAAAGTAAAGGACTTAATTTTTCATCTGGATCAACCCGGAAAGCGTAAAATGAATTCAACGCTTTTCATTCGCCGGTTGAATTTCGTGCAGATGAATTAATACTCTAATTTTCCAATACGTTGACCGATAAGAGGGCAGATTCCTGTTTGAAGGGTATTTTAAGATACTCGGAGGTAAAATTGTAAACATCGTCCCCTAAGGTGGATATGAGCTCCTGTGGTATTGTATTTTTATGTTCCACAATGATATATGGCAAAATTTCGTACTCGCCCTTTTCAAAAAAGCCCGATGTAAACTGATAGGCCATGCGCCATTCGGTTTCTTCGGTTATTAATTCATCTCTTATTAAGGTGTTAGTTCCTCTCAACAATATAGCCTGTGATAATGGTTCACCTCTCTTTTTGATAACAATACAACTTGTACCGCCCGTATCCGGCCGCTTATAGGTTGAGACTTTGACACTATCCACAACGTTTTGCAACGTCACGGTGAAATAAATAGGATCTTTATAGGTATTTTCAATTGTATTTGGCGTTACAGTAGTTTTAATGGTAATCATTTTCTGTAAATATTGGGGCGTAATCAGTTCACCACTTTGATTCACCTCTCCGAAACCTCTCTGCAATTCACCATCGCGAATCAAAACGGATACACTCGAGAGTTCAAAATTAGCCAGAAAAAAATATAGATTATAAATTCCGTTTAATCCATTTCCCGGCTGGTTAGTTGGATCCGGGATTTTCAATGCAAAATTACCTTTATCGTTGGTCCAGGTTAGTTTATTAAAACCTTCCAGCCACACTGCTACACTGTCTCGGCTGGACTCGTCACTTAATATGATGCGCCCGCTCAGATCATTATTGACACCTGACTCAACCTCATCATCATTGAACAGGAAATTTTCCGTGCAGGCAGATATCAATAAAGCAAACATTATAAACCAAATTTTTTGCATTAGTACTCAACTCCAAATGAGACATAAAATCTGCGATCCCTGATAGCAAGTCCCTCCAATCGGGTATCATCATCAAATACATTCATCACGCTAGCATTAAAAAACAAGCCCATGCGCCATAGATCAAACGTTTTACTTAAATGAATATCCATATTATTATAACCGGGCAGATAAATCTCATAAAATCCACCATTAAATTCCCGTATCCAGCCCTGTTGTTCATTTTCTCTAAACGTGTTCATTTGAAGAGCATAGCCTGCATGGTTGATTATTACATTAAAAATATATTTTTTACTGCTTTTAAAAGGAAAAGCCGCTCTTTCCGATACGCCATAAAGACTGGCCCCAAATTCCAGTGTTAATTTTTTACGAAAAAGGTATAATGCATTTCTGGATTCTATCCCATCGATATTAGCATTCTGCACATTATCGTAAAATGGTATGGGAATACCCGGGACATAAAACAGTCGAAATTTGTTTTCATAATAATTTTTAAACAGATTGAAATCGAGTTTCCAGCCATTTACATTGGATTCATCTTCTACCGAACGTTTCATGGTTAAACCGATTTCCAGGCTTCGGTTTTGTTCGGGGCCCAGTGTTGGCTGCTGACCCGGCAAAGTAAATTTATTTTCCAATGGCATACTCAGTTGTTGGAAAAGGGTTGGAAATTTAACATTGGTCCCGAAATTGAGAAATGCATTAAAACGATAATGGCTGTGATGACCGGAAATTAATGAAGAAAACTTAAAGGTAGGCTTGTACCACTCCTTTTCCAAGTTGGATATATCGTAAATTGACGAACTCTGAAATGTATTTACATTATCGGCATCTGTATCTACAAAATCCTGACGTACAGCAAAATTTAAATCGGCAGTATTGATAAAGTGCGAATGTGTGGGCACATGAAACTTTAAAATAGAAACCAGACCATGTCCCTGCCTTGTTAATCGGGCATCTTTTAAACCACGGCTTGTTAGAACCGTTTCCTGCCCATCCGTCAATAAATTCAGACGCCCCTTTTTAAAATTATAACCCAGCAGGGCTTCAAACATGTAAAACGTCATTTGATGTTCTGCTCTGAATGTGATTTGGCGGTCATCGAATTGTTGCTGGTAATAGCCCTCCTCAAATTGCAGAGTTTGATCCCTGGTATTTTGGTTCAGAGCACCGGTTAGTCGTATCTGGTCAAAAAAACCGAAACGACCAATCAGTTGACCGGATATAAAATTATTGTTTCTTTTTAAAGAAGTACCATTATATCCGTTACTATATTCATCGTTGCTGCCCATATAAACCAGATTAATGTTGTAATTATCCACAGACGTATTTTCATCGCTCAAATCATAAATCAGATTAACCATGGTATTATTTCGACTATTTTTAAGCTCTGCTTCGTTATTTGCACTCTGTTGATTAACAATTTCGCGGTTATTTTTCCCTTCGCTGTAACTGCCGGATATATTCAGTTTTGAATCAAAATTATGGTTCAGTTGCAATTGCCAGTCACCGGCATTATAGGTTCCTACTTTTTGGGTAAACCGAGCTGTATAGTCTTTATAAAACCGGGGAACCATATTGATCACACCGGAAAAAGCGGTCGGGCCGTAAATACTGGAATTGCTACCGTGAATAATTTGAATCTGTTTTAAATCGTTGGGATTAATTAAAGATATATCAAACTGATTATCCAGGGTGTTATTGACCTGCACCCCATTTATCATAAACATAATGTCATCATTGTTGCCCCCCCGCAGTGCAAGAGTTTTCTGTCCGCTCAGTTCCTCATCAACCTGAATACTTTGCATGGTGCGTAACATATCTCCAACATCAACAAAGCCTTTTCGATTAAGTTTTTCGGCTTCCACCAGGATCACCGACTGGGGTATATCATTAGCAATATGCAGTCTGTTTCTGTAAGCTTGAATGGTGATAGCCGGAACCTCCACCACCCGTGGATTGAGGTAAAAATTTTCTCTTTTACTCGCTTTTATTACCGACATGTATAAAGTATCGAAAGCCACGTGTTCAAAGACTAGTGTGGATAAACTATCGGCGTCTGACACAGTTATTTTAAACGATCCGTCGTAAGCCGTATGAGTACCGGCAGATTTCTGCTGGGCCAAATATATATTGACATCCCGGAGAACATTGTAAGAATTGGCATGGCGTACTTTGCCTTCAATTTTAATCTGGGCTTGTCCGCTGGTCAAACCGATTAAAACCACCAAAGTTAGTATGCAGATGATGCTACGGTTTCCCATACCTTCTCCAAAGGAATTTTACTTTTACATTAATAGTAAACGCCTGCAATTGCAAAAATATTCATAAAATTTTTGATTTTATGGTTTCGTGATAGAATACTTCTATTTGCCTCCATTTTTATAAAACTGTAAATTAAATTTACAGTATTGGAGCTCCATCATGAAAAAACTGTGTTTGATTACGCTTCTAACCTTTCAAATGGCATTGAGCCAAAGTATTCCCTCTGATTCTTCCTTTTCTATGCTCTCAGCCAATTTAATTGCAGGCCTCATCCCGGATATCGAAGACGGTTACGGAGTTGCCTTTAAAGATTTTAATAATGATGGATATGCAGATATTTATTTGGTCTGTTTCCGACATCTGAACCGACTACTGGTTAATAACGGAGGCATCATACCCTTTGTTGACCGTACCATACAATCCGGGCTGGGCGGTTACTTAATGCCAAGGGGCCAAAGTAACCTTGAACTGGGTGCTTCTGCGGCAGATTATGATAATGATGGTCTTTGTGATATTTTTCTGGCGGGATGGGGAAAAACCCACAAACTTTTTCATAATAACGGCCAGCTCTTTTTCGAAGACCGTACCGACAGGTTATCTTTATATGGCGGCGTTAACGCCAATACAGGTCTTTGGTTCGATGCCAATAATGATGGGTTTCTCGATTTATACGTCACCGATGAACACCGATCGAATCGACTACTGATCAATAACCGCAAAGGAGGGTTTGACGAACAACCGTGGTTTATAAGCATGCGGGATACGGTAAACAGCCAGGGCGGTTGTGTATCCGACTTTGATCAGGACGGTGATAACGATTTGTATATCGCCAACTGGCTGGCGCCTGATTATTTACTTATTAATAACGGAAGAGGCCAGTTTGAAACCGCAAAGTTATCTGTACCAACTTTGCTTGAAAAAACCTCATCCAACAGTGCCACCAGCGGAGATATTGATAATGACGGTGATACAGATTTACTGATTGCCTCCCGTGATGGAAAAATTTATCTGTACTATAATCAATTAAAGCAGGGCGGCTTTGGTTTTACAGCGGACTCCACCCATGCATTCTATGAAACCGGTCAGAATAGCTATGGTATCCTGCTTCAGGATTTCAACCACGATGGATGGCTGGATTGTTTCATTACTGCCAGGGGGATCAATCGGCTCTACCTAAATGACGGTAAAGGCAGCTTTAATTCGGATTATGATACCAACAACCAAAGGGCTTATAGTACAGGAGCCGCTACAGCTGATTTTGATGTTGATGGTGATTTGGATCTTTTTGTTGCCAATAAAAATGCGGTCAGCCAGATTTATCTGAATCCTACGAACCGCGACGATTATATCAAATTAAAACTATTGGGTATTTCTTCCAATCGTGAGGCGTTCGGCAGTAAAGTCTTTTTCTATCATGTACATGATTCATCACGCAGACTACTGGGTATACGTGAACTTCAGGCTCAATCCGGCTATTTATCCTCATCTCAGCCCATTGTTCATTTCGGAACATCAACCTATGAACAACTTGAAGCTCGCATTATTTTCCCGTCGGGAAAGACCGTCTATCAGAAAGAATTGACACCCGGTCAAACATATCTTATACAGGAATACGCAACTTTATCCGGTTTTTTCCTGAAGCTTTACCATCGCATCATCTTTCATATGCAAAGGCCGAATGTTTGGCTGACGATTGGTCTGCTAATACTGTATCTGACATTTATTGTTTTATATTTCAATTGGGGAAGTATCCGTTACCGATGGTCGAATTCCGTAATCCTTTTACAGGTATCCATTTTGATACTGATGACACTTTCCATATTGATCGTTTTGCGCGATGCATCATTATTATCCAATCTGAAAATTCTGAATGCAGGTTTAATCGCAGTCATATTGCTTGGTATCGTTTATTCCGAATTTGTAAATTCAGTTCGTAAAAAACGAATATATTTCCGGAAAAGCCTGCAAGCGGTTAGCGATAGTATGATCAATATCCATGACAACGATAAAATTATTAACTCTCTGATAAATAATTTATTATTGCACGAGCACATTCAATACGGTGCCTTTTATACATACCAAACAAACTCTCTGAGCATTGCCGAACGACAGCCAGCGGATAAGTTCTCTGTAGATTCACCGCCCATCAACCAGGCAACACTCGATCACCTGTTGGGACAGATACTTTTTATAAAAAACCGCGATAACCAATTAAATCCTGTATTTGAGCAGATTAATGCCAACGTTATGTTAAGCGTCAAACACGAAAAACAATTATATGGTATCATTGTATTACAAATGAAAGACCCTCAATCATCCATCAATAATGAAGATTTACAGTATGTTCAGACTGTTGCAAATCAAATGGCTATTGCCATTGAAAACAATAATTATATCGAACACAGCGCTGTGATGGCCAAAAAACTGGCAGAAGCCGAAACCCGAGAAAAATATCTCCGGGAACTTGAACAAAAAAATAAAGCTTTGGACGAGAAAAATATCGCCCTCACCAGGCTTTACAAAGAATTGCAGGATAAAGAATCACAACTCATCCACTCCGAAAAAATGGCTTCTCTGGGTCAATTAGTTGCCGGCATTTCCCACGAGCTGAATAACCCCATTAGTTTTATTTATGCCAATTCCAAAACATTGAAGGATTATATTAATCAGCTCAGAGGGTGGATTGAAAGGAATCCAAAAACACTCGACAGACAGGCCGGCAAGGAATGGGATAATATTCTATCTGATATTCATTCAATTATTGAGGATAATATTTCCGGTAGTATGGCCATCAAGGAAATTATTTTGAATTTGAAAAGTTTTTCGCGTATAGATCAAGCTCATTGGAAAAAGACTTATATTAGCGATGCCGTGGACACATGCTTAAAAATCCTTGCACCGCAAATTACCGATTCGGTTAGTATTAAAAAAATTTTAAATGATGATCCACCAATTTATTGTAACCCGGGACAATTGAATCAGGTTTTGGTTAATATTATTTCCAATGCTGTCGAAGCTTTGCAGGGCCAGGGGCAAATTATTATTCGTACGACCGAAAAGAATAACTATTTGTGTGTGGATATTGAGGACGATGGAATCGGCATCGATGACACCCATATTAACAATATTTTTGATCCCTTTTTCACCACTAAAGATGTTAATAAAGGCACAGGGCTGGGTCTGAGTATATCTTATTCCATAATCAAAAAACACCACGGCCATATCCGCGTAAAAAGCAACAAAAACAAAGGCACCGTATTTACTATTGAACTGCCTTTAAACCAACAGCAGGATACCAATGGATAAGCAAGAAAGTCTATTAGCCGTTGATGATCAGACGCAAATTCTGAACACATTAAGCCGGATGTTCAAAACCCGGTATCAAGTATTTACGGCATCATCCGGTGAGAAAGGTCTGCAGATATTAAAAGAGCATAATATTGCTGTTATAATCAGCGACCAACGCATGCCTGAAATGGATGGTGTAACATTTTTAAGTAAAGCCATGGAAATACAACCGAAAGCCATCCGTTTATTAATTACAGGTTACAGCGATATCGACGCAACCATTGAGGCGGTAAACCAGGCTAAAATATTTCAATATATTGCCAAACCCTTTGAACCCGATGAGTTGATACAAATTATTGATACCGCAATACACCACTATCGCTTGCAAAGAGAGAACGAAACTTTACAAGCACGGCTACAGGAAGCTAACCGTAAATTGAACCGGGAAAAAAATGAACTGCAAAAGCAAGTCGAACAAGAATTGAAGTTGGATAATTTGATTGGCCACAGTGCTGAAATGCTGCGTATTTTTAAAATGATCAAAAAGGTGGTCAAAACACCCACTACTGTTCTCTTACTCGGAGAAACCGGTACGGGCAAAGAGCTGTTAGCCAGAGCCATCCATTATAACAGCAATCGAAAAAACAATATATTTGTTGTACAAAATTGTGCGGCCGTTCCAGACACCTTGCTGCAAAGTGAATTATTCGGGCACGTTAAAGGGGCCTTTACCGGGGCTGTTACCGATAAGAAAGGTGTTTTTGAGCATGCCCATAAGGGAACTATTTTTTTGGATGAAATCGGTGATACTTCATCCTCATTTCAACTTGGCCTGCTGCGTGTATTGCAGGAAGGTAGCATTAAACCTCTGGGATCTCTATCCGAAAAAGTAGTGGATGTACGGGTAATAGCGGCGACCAACCAAAACCTGGAAAAAGCGGTCACGGAGGGACGCTTTCGGGAAGATCTGTATTATCGCCTGAGTGTCTTTCCCATCCATATCCCTCCATTGCGAGAACGCCGTGAAGATATACCGGATTTAGTGGAATTTTTCCTTAAGAAATATGCTACCCGAATCGGCAAATCGGTTAAAGGTGTTGATGACCAAACCATACAAGTATTGATGGAATATCCATTTCCCGGTAATATTCGTGAACTTGAAAATGAGATGGAAAGGGCCGTAACATTAGCAGAAGAAAATCAATTGATCACTTCAGATTTATTGTCATCCCGCTTTAAAAATCGCATAACAGAAGTTCCCTTTGAACCGGTACGTCCATCATCATTCAATCTTAAAGAAGCGGTATCCGAATTGGAAGAAAAATTAATTAAAGATGCCCTGGATAAAACCGGAGGTAATATTTTACGGGCGGCAGCGAGACTGGGAATCAGCCGGGTGGGTTTGCATAAAATGATAAAACGTCATAATATTAACGTCACTGTTTTTAAACATAGATGAAGCTTTAAAAAATATGATTAAGATTGTTATTCCCGGTTATCGAAAAATGGAATTGTCCTCTTTGGTTCTGGATTATAACGGTACCCTGGCTGTGGACGGCAAACTTGTATCTGCGGTTAAAGAAAAATTACCGGATTTGGCCAGGCACCTTAAGATTCATGTCATTACCGCAGATACCTTTGGCGCGGTGAAATACGAAATGGGTGAACTTCCCTGTGAAATTGTCGTTATTAAAGGAGACAAACAAGCAGAGCAAAAGTTAAATTATATTAAAAACCTGAACGCGGAGAAAGTAGTAGCCATTGGTAATGGCAGGAACGATCATCTGATGTTGCAATATGCCGGTTTAGGGATTGCAACCATTCAAACCGAAGGAAGTGCTGCTTTGACTCTGCAATCTGCCGATATTGTGGTGACAGATATTGGACATGCGCTGGATTTATTGAATCAGCCAAATCGAATAAAAGCCACCTTACGACAATGATGATATGTTCACAAAATAAACATTACTGTTAACATGTTTTACATTTGTCGAGCAGACGGAAAAAGGATCAAAATTGAAAACACCTTTATTGGGCGTATTTACCGGGCTTTTTTATATAGCTATGCTTTGGCACAATTATTGAAGAATTATATATAGATAATTTAGTTAGGAGTGGTTTTATTATGCGTTATTTAAAAAGTTTAACTTTAAGCATATTAACGGCATTCATTTTTACTGCATGTTATACACAGTTTGCCGTTGTTGAGCGTCATCATACCGACACCAGCGATGATTATTATTATCAAGAAGGAAATGATACGCTTTATTATTATGAAGAGGATCCTTATCCATATTCCACTCATCATCATTATTATTATGACCGGCCTTTTGACTTCGGTTTTAATTTTGGTTATTACGACCCGGCGTTTGCCTGGAACTATTTCGGAGCATCTTATTACTGGCACACACCTTATCCCTACTGGGGGAATCCTTATTGGTATCGGCCCGGCTACATCGGCTGGCATCCCTATTATCCCGACTGGTATTGGTATGACTATTGGTACGGCAATCCCGTTTATTATTCGCAAAAAACGTTTAAAAAACGTCCTTTTGGCAAAGATGGCACGGCGTTGCGTAGCAATGGGAGCAGACGCGTTACGTTGAGTGGATCTTCTCCGGGAGCGGTTCGAACCAACCGCCCGACACAGGGTAGTTCAAGAATAAGTGAATATCCTTCGACGTCTTCACGGCGCAGCACGTTCAGAAGTGGCTCGGATAACAGTTTTAGCAGTGACCGCAAGGCAGTGCGTGTTAGTGGTTCATCTACAACGGTACGTAATAAAACCGGTGAGAGTAGAAATGATCAGGCTGTCAAAAGTACTGATCGTCGATCTAAACGCACGTATTATCCTATTACGCGGTCTGCAAAGACATCCAAACCGAAACCGGTCAAAATTATTCGTAAAAATCGCTCATCCGGTTCATCCACAAGTTCCGGCTCAACGAATAAATCCTATCGTACCAAAAGCCGTTCCAGTTCCAGCAGCTCTTCTTATACACCGCGCAGAAGCTCGAGCTCCAGTCGATCCAGTTACTCTGCCCCCAGTCGCAGTAGTAGTTCATCATCGCGTAGCCAGAGCAGTAGCCGCTCCTCAAGCTCCAGCAGCCGGTCTTCCAGTTCGAATCGGAGTTCCAGCCGGAAATAACATTAGATAAAAGGATATTGCAGATATGAAACGATTACTGTTAACATTGTTTACGATTTTTACTACGCTCACAGGTCTGTCTGCACAGAGTGCGGAAGAAGCCATTGACTTAATTTACGATACCCAGGGATTCGGAATCCGGGCACAAAGCATGGGTAATGCGTTTACCGCAGTAGCCGATGATTATTCAGCCATATACTGGAATCCTGCAGGTCTTGCCCAAATCCGGCATGGTGAAATATACGGCAGTCTATATAATTACAACTTTCAAACCGAGGCTACCTATCAGGGCAATACCATAACCGAAAATCAGGCATTTACCAAACTCGGTAGCTTTGGACTGGTTGTACCCTTTCCGGTAGCCCGTGGCAGTTTTGTTATTTCTCTTGGATATCAACGCATAAAAGATTTGGGTTCATATCTTGAATTTCAGGGGGTGAATCCCGGCAGCAACAATCTGGCTTTTGATATTTCCAATGATTTTGGGAGTTACGGAGTCCTGCCTTTTGACAGCCTGTTACAGGAAAGACAAACGAAATCCAATGATGGGGCATTAAGTCAGTTTTCATTCGGGGGAGCCATTGATCTTTCACCCCGATTTTCTGCAGGATTAACCTTAAATATTTATGGCGGCGATAATACATATACCAGCGATTATGCTCAGGATGATATCAACAACACTAACAATTACATTTTTAATGATATCAATGATGAATTCTATTATAACTATTACGATGTGCATCAAAAATTGACGACGAATTACTCCGGGTGGGAAGCAAAAGTAGGTGGTCTTTTCCGGTTAACCAACCAATTACGCCTTGGCGGAACCATTACCCTGCCTATGACACTGACCGTGGAAGAAGAATGGTCGGTTGATGATGAACTTTCTTATGATATTGTTCGAGAGGACGGAGTTTATAATTTTGTGGAGACCGCAGATTTAGGCTCTGGAACGTTCGACTACGAGATTAAAGTGCCTTTCAAGTTCAGTGCCGGCATCGCTTATCAAACACCGCGGTTTTTAATCAGCGCTGCCGCAGACTACCGGGACTGGACTCAGATGAAATATGATATGCCGGATAACCGTGATCAGAGAGATTATGCCGACCTTTTAAATGAAAACAATAGTTTCAGAGAATATTTTCAACCCTCCCTGGCTTATGGCGTGGGAGGTGAGATATCACTGATGCAATCGCAATTAAAGTTGCGCGGTGGTTATCGTGTTCAGCCAACGCCTTTAAAAAATGTGGACAGTAAATATGATCGGCAGTATCTCTCTGCCGGTATCGGCTTCCTCGTGGATAAACAAAGTATGGTGGAAGTTAGTTATGTCACCGGCCTTTGGGAGAATGACCGGTTTCATTATTACGACTGGAATGGACCTCTTATGGAGACATCTGAAAAATATACAACCAGCAAAATTACCTTCGGGATGCGCATCAAATTTTGATCATTGCCAACTATTTAATATTCAAATCATAACTAAAAAAGGCCTGCTGGACAAACGTTCCGGCAGGCCTTTTGCTTGATACACTCAATTCTAAGATTTAACCGTTGACTTCCAGTATTCTCTGCGCATCCTTGCAATCGCTGTAATGGGTATTTCCTGCGGGCAAACCGCTTCGCACTCACCATGATTTGAACAAGCCCCGAACTTTTCCTCATCCATCTGGGCAACCATGCGCTCAACCCTGCGGGCAGCTTCCGGCCTACCCTGGGGCAATAAGGCTAAATGCGATACTTTTGCTCCCACAAACAGTGCCGCCGAAGCGTTGGGGCAAGCCGCAACACAAGCGCCGCAGCCAATGCAGGCTGCCATTTCGAAAGCTTCATCCGCATTTTCCTTTGGCACCAATATGCTGTTGGCCTCCGGAGCACTCCCTGTGCGCACCGTGGTATATCCACCTTTATTCTGTACTCGATCAAAGGCGCTCCGATCAATAACAAGATCTTTAATAACCGGAAAAGCACGGGCTCTGAACGGTTCAATTACAATGTTTTCGCCATTCTTGAACTCCCGCATACGCACAGTGCATGTGGTGGCTCCACTGCGTGGTCCATGAGCTGTTCCGTTAATAACCACCCCACAGGTTCCGCAAATACCTTCTCTGCAATCATTATCGAATTCAATAGGAACATCATCATTTTTTATCAAACGTTCGTTGAGGACATCAAGCATTTCCAGAAATGACATGTCCGGATTAACATCCTCAACAGTATGTTTAACAAACGTCCCTTTGGAATTCTTACTTTCCTGACGCCATACGGTCAAATATACAGTCATATTTTTATTTTCCATTTTCGGGCCTCCTTACTTATAACTGCGCTGGGTTGGCGTGACATTTTCAAAATCAAGGGTCTCTTTGTGCAAATCCCATTTTTTACCCAGACCTTTAAACTCCCAGGCCGCAACATAAGAATAATTTTCATCGTCCCGTAAGGCTTCTCCTTCGGGTGTTTGGCTTTCTTCTCTGAAGTGCCCTCCGCAAGATTCTTTTCGGTGTAAGGCATCTTCAGCCATCAATTCAGCCAGCTCCAGATAGTCGGCCACCCGGCCGGCGAATTCCAGATTTTTATTCATAGTATCTGCCTTGCCGGCCACCTTCACATTCTGCCAGAATTCATCACGCAGTTTTGGTATAGTTTCCAAAGCTTCCTTTAAAATGCTTTCACTCCGTGACATGCCAACCTTATTCCAAAGTATATCCCCGATTTCACGATGAAATTCTTTAACGGTTTTAGTACCATTGGTATTCAACAGCTTATCAAATTTTTGACGGACATGATTTTCCGCTTCCTGAAATGCCTCATGGTCTTCTTTTACCTCAGGAAGCTCTGTGCCCGCCAGGTAATCGCCTATGGTATAAGGAATGATAAAATATCCATCTGACAATCCCTGCATCAATGCGCTTGCTCCAAGGCGATTAGCCCCGTGATCAGAAAAGTTGGCCTCTCCAAGCACATGAAGCCCTGGAATGGTGCTCATTAGATTATAATCAACCCAGAGGCCGCCCATGGTGTAATGCACGGCTGGGAAGATACGCATGGGAACCTCATAAGCATTTTCTGCCGTAATTTCTTCATACATTTCAAATAAATTCCCATAGCGCTCTTCGATAGTTTTTCGGCCGAAATCCCGGATAGCATCGCGGAAATCAAGATAAACAGCCAGCCCGGTCTCGCCCACGCCGCGTCCTTCATCACAAACCTGTTTTGCATTTCGTGAAGCCACATCCCGCGGCACCATATTGCCGAAAGTGGGATATTTTCTTTCCAAGTAATAATCACGATCTTCCTCCGGAATATCATTAGGAGGCCGATTATCATCTTTATTTTTGGGCACCCATACGCGGCCATCATTCCGGAGGCTCTCGCTCATCAGGGTTAACTTGGATTGATAGTCTCCCGATCTCGGAATACATGTGGGATGAATTTGCACATAACAAGGGTTGCCGAATAATGCGCCTTTTTTGTGCGCTCTCCATATAGCTGTAGCGTTTGAGTTAATGGCCATGGTTGATAGATAATAAGCCGTGCCATAACCGCCGGTGGCTAAAACCACAGCATCAGCCACATGCCTTTCATAATCACCGGTGACCAGATTACGGGTAATGATTCCCCGGGCCTTGCCATCCACAATCACCAAATCGATCATTTCCTGACGGGGATACATTTCCACTGTTCCGGCATCTACCTGCTGCATTAAGGCGCTGTAAGCTCCGAGCAACAGTTGCTGGCCGGTCTGACCTCGGGCATAAAAAGTGCGTGATACAAGGGCCCCGCCAAAAGAACGCTGAGCAAACAAACCGCCATATTCCCGGGCAAAGGGGACCCCCTGGGCCACGGCCTGATCGATGATCAAATTACTGTTTTGCGCCAGACGATACACATTAGCTTCCCGTGCACGGTAATCGCCTCCTTTAATGGTATCATAAAACAAACGCCATACGCTATCGCCGTCATTTTGATAATTTTTGGCGGCATTAATGCCTCCCTGAGCCGCAATACTATGGGCTCTTCGAGAGCTGTCCTGAATGCAATAATTCTTAACGTGATACCCCAATTCACCGAGTGAAGCCGCCGCTGAAGCACCGGCCAGCCCGGTACCAACCACAATAATGGAAAATTTACGTTTATTCTTGGGGTTAACCACTTTCATATCAAATCTATGTTTATCCCATTTTTCGGCCAAGGGACCATTGGGTATCTTCGAATCTAATTTCATACTGTCCCTCCTGTTGTCATAAATATAAATAAAGGAAGAAATAGAAAGCCCACAGCCATTACAATCGCAAATACAACGCCAAGGCCGTATACAAAAGGCGTAAACCGTTTCCCGTCAAGGCCCAGGGACTGGAAGGCACTCCAAAATCCATGGCTCAGATGAAATCCAAGTAAGGCCATCACAATAATATAGAGAATCACATTAATAATATTTCCAAAAAACTGGTAAACAATAACATACAAATCTCTGATTTCATGATCATAACCGGCGGGTGTATAATAAACCACTTCACCAAACTTAAAATGTAACAGATGCCATACCAGAAAAACCATAATAACGACTCCGGTATATATCATTGTCACTGATCCGATGCTGCGCCGGCTCGTATTTTTTGCCCATTTAACTTTACGGTAGCCCTCGGGCCGGGCCTGCCAGTTATTCCAGGTTACAATGATAGCATACACAAAATGAATCAGAAAAACAGCAGCCAATAAAAATTCGGCAATATAGATAATACTGCCGGTTTCCTGAGTAAGAATATGGGCATAAATGTTGAAAGGGTCCTTATCGGGCAGCAAGAGCTGTAAATTTCCGATTAAATGGATTACAATAAATCCGCTCAATAATAACCCTGTTACGCCCATAAAGATTTTCTTGCCCAGCGTTGAAAATACAGACATGGAAATCTTCATAGTATGCGCTCCGATTATTAAGTTAATTCTTCAGCATTAAGTTTGTTTTGTATTGGTGTATTTTAAATATCCTTTTGGAAAATGGGAAAAGTCTTTTAGCAAAGTTTCTATTTTATTGAATATACAACTTATTTTAAAATACATCAACCGATTTTTCAGAATATTCACCCACCCGTTCAATTCTTTTAACCAGGCCTGCTTTCTGTATTTTATTAGATGCTATCGGAATAAATAATCTGTATAATAATGGTAATGTTACCTGGACCGTTTCTTGCAGCTTTTTTTACCTTAGTCCCTATATTATTTAAACCGAAAATATATATATAGCGATATTATTGTTTTTACTAAAATAAGGCATTGGAAATTCTGATCAACTGTATAAAAAAAATTCAATTTCCCCTGTATTGAGTCGACAATGTGCATACAATACAATAAAATCTTTTGATGTGGAAAAGAAAGCTAGTTGCAAATGCCAAAAATACTTGTCGTAGATGATTGTACCGAAGTGCTCGAAGTATTAAATGATTTTCTGTCTTTGCGGGGCTATGAAGTTATCTTAGCCCGGAACGGTAAAATCGGTTTGGAAAAATACCGTAATGAAAGGCCCGAATTAGCTATTATTGATGTGGAAATGCCGGTTATGGATGGCTATCAATTATCCAAAGAAATTAAAAACGACAACCCACAATTTCCCATTCTCATTATCACTGCTATGATAAAAAAATATCCAAAGAGTTATTTTTCGGATGTGGGTGTAAACAATGTACTTTTTAAACCCATAAGTTTCGATACGCTTAACGCCGAATTAGACAAAATCTTTACTTGATTCGCATCTTTAATCATCCTACTTTTCTCTTTTTTCTTAGAACATAATTTGCTGATATTATCTCAAACAGGAGAAACGGCTATGCATCGTTTACAATCTTTTTTATATCCCCAATCCATTGCAGTCATTGGCGCTTCACGAAAAGATGGTTCCTTAGGTAAAATGTTCTTAACGGCCATTCAACGTATGAATTATAAAGGGGATATATTACCGGTAAATCCTAAAGCGGAATCCATTGATGGTCTTAACGTTTATCCATCTATAGATAAGCTGCCGCAAAAGCCCGATTTAGCTGTTATTCTTCTGCCTCAAAAATTTGTTCTAAATACGGTTGAGGAATTGGGACAAAGCGATATCCGAAATATCATTGTCATCAGTGCCGGCTTTAAAGAATTAGGGCAAGAAGGTATTGAGCGGGAAAAACAATTAATCGCCCTTAAAGAACGATTTAATCTCAATATTTTAGGGCCCAACTGTATGGGTATTTTTAACACCCACAAGGATGTTTTACTGAATGGAACGTTTTCACCAACCCTGCCTCAGCCCGGTCATATTGCTTACATTTCACAAAGCGGCGCTCTGGGTGTAGCTATACTTGAACTTGCCCAACAAACAGATCTTGGTTTTTCGGCTTTTGTCAGCACAGGAAATAAGGCGGATATAAGTGACACCGAGGTGATTGAGTTTTTAAAAGACGATAACAATACACATGTAATTACCCTTTATCTCGAAAGTGTGGATTATCCACCGCATTTTATGAATATCTGTCGGGAAACCGCAAAAATCAAACCCGTATTGGCTCTGAAAGCAGGCCGAACTAAAAGTGGCTTAAAAGCGGCCAGCTCACACACTGGGGCGTTGGCTAATCCCGAATATATTATGGATGGTTTTTTTAAACAGAGTGGGGTTATACGAAAAAACAACCTGCAGGAAATGTTTGAGGCCGCCAGAGCATTGGCTAAACAACCACTGCCCAAAGATAACCGTACGGTCGTAATAACCAATGCCGGAGGCCCCGGTATACTGGCCAGTGATATGATTGAGGATGAAGGGCTGCAATTAGCCGAACTAACCCCGCAAATTCAAAAAAAATTGACAGAGATATTACCGGAAGAGGCTTCCGTTAAAAATCCGATCGATATGATTGCCGGTGCTGATCATAAAACTTATGAACAGGTTGCAGAATTGGTTTTAAATGAAGAATATGTGGACAGTGTTATTTTGATTATTGTAAAACCGCCTGTGCAGACCACCCCAAAAGAGATCGTTGATGCCATCAGTCCATTAGCGCAAAATTGCGGCAAAACCATTATAGCCACATTAATGGCTGCCAAGGATAACAATAGCGGTTTGAAGCAATTTATAGATGCCGGAATCCCGGTTTTCGATTACCCGGAATCAGCCGTCAAAGCATTATCCACAATGTGGCAATACCAGAACATCCAGCAACGTATGCGTAAATCTGACGCCATAGTCGTGACTCCTCATTCCGATTACCCCCAGACCAATGAACTTAAACAAAATAATACACAGGCACCGGTCCGGGAACTTCTTGAAATGCTTAGAGCTTACAGTCTGGAAATCCCGGCCTACCGTATCGATAACTCTCTGGACGGATTATTGGACTTCATGCAAAAACATAAAAGGCCTTTCGCTCTCAAGATTGCCAATCAAGAAATCGTGCATAAAAGTGATTTAGGCTTGTTACAGTTGAATATCAATACACCTGAACAGATGACCAGCGCTTTTAATGCCATCAAAGATATTGCCAAACGAGACATACTGGGAAATAATGAGCCTCAATTTCTGGTTCAGGAACAATTGTCTCCATCTGTTGAATTGGTTATCGGTGGAAAACGTGATCCGCAATTTGGTCCCATCGTCATGGCTGGCATAGGAGGTGTATTTGTGGAAATATTAAAAGATGTTACTTTTCGCTTAGCTCCAGTCAACGTCAGTGAAGCGGGAATGATGCTGCAGGAGCTTAAGGCACAAGCTATGTTAAATGGGGCCCGCGGCAATCCTGTTGTTGATCGCCGTAAACTATCCTTCGCCATTTCACAATTCAGCCTTCTTATGGCGGAGCATCCGGAGATCATCGAAATGGATTTAAATCCTTTGATCTGGTCTGCCGAAAATCAGGTTCCGGTTGCTGTTGACGTCCGGGCGACCGTAACCACCAAATAAGGTTCAACAGAAATGTTACCAGGAACGATAGGGACTGTGTTTGGTTAAATATTTCAATTTGAACAGTAAACCCGACAACTGCTGGGAAAATGCAATGCGAGCCATCGTAAAATATGTCATATTTCTTTTCTGGATACTGTACCTATCCGGCTTGGTCCGGGCCCAAAATTATCTTTGGCCCACCAATGCCAGCCAACACTTAACATCCAGTTTCTGTGAGTACCGCCCCGGACATTACCACTCTGCTATTGACATAAAAACCTGGGGGCAGGTAGGTTATCCCATTTATGCTATAGATGACGGTATCATAAGCAGAATACGTGTATCACCTTTTGGCTACGGCAAGGTAATCTATATTCGTTTAAATGATGGTCGTTATGCCGTTTATGCCCATCTTAAGAAATTTCCGCAAGTTATTGAAAAAGCACTTCGCCAGGAACAAATTCGTCGCGAACGCTACACCATAACCTGGAAACCCGAACATTGGCCGGTTAAAAAAGGGCAGATAATCGGCTATACGGGAGAAACCGGTATCGGGGTACCTCATTTGCATTTCGAAATTCGTGATGCAAACCATCGTCCCTTGAATCCCCTAAAGTTTTATGATGTTGTTGAAGATAACATTAGCCCCGTTATACGCTCGTTGATGGTCATCCCCCTGCATGCTGACAGTCGTGTTAACGGAACCTTCAAACCACAGCGTTTTGCTCTTTTCAAAAGTAAAAACGGTGTTTTCCGGGTAAAAGGAAAAATAAAAGTGAACGGGCCTGTGGGCCTGGCCATCCGCGGATATGACCAGGCAGATGGCGTGTATAATAAATTCGCATTTTATGAAACACTTTTGCATGTGAATCAAAAACCCAAATATCATATCCGCTATGACCGCCTGAATTTCGACGATACGCGACTGATCGATATTGAAATCCATTATCCCACCCGAATACATACCCGGCAGGTTTATCACAAACTATATATTGAAAAACATAACATACTCGATTTTTTCGACCGATCGCTCGGTGATGGGATTATTCAAGCTTCCGGTAAAAACATACCCATAGAGATAACGGTTCGTGATTTTGACGGCAATACATCCGAGCTCAAAACGACTCTAATTGCCAACGGCGTTAAACCGGCTCGTACAAAATTAATCACTGCTTACAAAAATCATATTTACGCCAAACTGGAATTACCCGATAGTCTCAAATCATTGCAATTTTTTAGCAGCACGTCAGGTAAAAAGTGGTCCCCCATTGATCATTTCGAACTGATCGACCGGCAATTTTTTGGTAACCGTCAAAATATGATTGCGAAAATTCCGGCGGTCAGCAAAACCCATGACTATTTAAGAACCACCCTTGAGACCGATAAAGGTGAATCCATATCCACCGTAACCGCATTAACCGGTAATCCTCATCCCCATATTATGTTTAACCTTACAAATATGGGTAAATATTTGCTTTTACAATTTGATGGTATCAGTGATCGGCCCGACCTCAATTTACAATTACAAACCGAACAGAAAACATGGCAAATTAAACCGTATATTTATAACCAGGGTTTTGAATACGTCCTCCGTCCCCATAATATCTCAACCGGTCCATTTCGCATTAAATTGCATACGACGTCAAATAATTTGGTCGACACAAGCTTTGCCGTTTACCGCTTTACTCCCGGCCAGGCTGATACGCTGCAGCTTTTTGATGAACATTTATTATGTCTGAGCAACCGCAAAAGTCTTTACGATACATTATTTATTCAGGCACAGAAACAGTTGCCTCAAACCAAAGAAGAAACAGAACTATTAAGTGCTGCTTACCAATTGACTCCAAGGGATCGGATACTGCGGAATGGTATCTCTGTTGGGCTGAAATACGATGCCGGCTCATACCGGCACTCTCAGATTGGTTTGTATAAAATGGATGAAAATAACAAATTGCATATGGCAAGCCGGTCGATTGACTCCACCCGAAGTCTGGCCTGGGGGAAAACCCGAAATCTGGGAACATTTGTGGTTGCCACCGATACGGTTAAACCGGTTTTGGAAATCAAGCGCCCGTATGCAGGGCAGGTTTTAACACAATTGAAGTCAATACGGTTTTACGCGGTTGATGAACTATCCGGCATTGGCAGCGATCAAAACATCGATATTCGCATTAATGGGAAATTCATCATTCCGGAATGGGATCCTGAGAAAGATATAATTACCGGCAGGCCTCATTTCGATTTGCAATCGGGCGATCATCAAATTGTAATCCGTGTAAAGGATAGAGCAGGCAATCAAAACAAAAAATCATTCACCATTCGAATAGCTGAATAAATATTATGATACCTATTGCCGATGAAAGTCCCAAAGGATTTATTCCGTTTGTAAATTATGTCTTTATCGCATTAAATATCCTGGTTTTCTTCTTTCTACAGCCTTCCGGAATGGAAGCCGCATCTCAGTTTTATAAAACTTACGGCCTTATTCCCCGACAGCTCATTACCGAGCCATCGAATTTAGATGGTTATATGCGTATTTTCACTTCCATGTTTTTGCATGGAGGGCTGGGCCATTTATTCGGTAATATGCTTTATTTGTGGATTTTCGGCGATAATATCGAATATGTACTGGGACATAAGTTTTATATTTTATTTTACTTTATGGTTGGTATTGGAGCCGCCCTACTTCAAATCAGTACTAATCCTCAATCAACGATTCCCATGGTGGGAGCAAGCGGGGCCATTTCCGGCATTTTGGGTGCTTATCTACTCAAGTTCCCCAAAAACCGGGTCACGATATTATTCTTTATATTTTTTATCATTCGCATTATCCGTGTACCGGCTTTAATCGTTTTATCGCTGTGGTTTCTGATGCAAATTTTCAGGGGCTATTTTACCGTTGCCGATGGTGGTGCTGGTGGAGGGGTGGCCTGGTTCGCCCATATTGGTGGTTTCTTGAGCGGATTCTTACTGATTAAAATATTTGAATATTTTGCTCCACCTAAAAGGAAAAAAGCCATCCGCCGCAACACGGACAGCTTTTTCAACTTGTAATTATTTGCTCACTCTTTATTTAGTCGGGCCAATCATATCTTCCGGTCTTACCCATTGCTCAAATTGTTCTTCTGTTAGATAACCCAATTCCAGAGCGGCTTCTTTCAGGGTTTTATCTTCCCGCCATCCTTTCAAAGCTATTTCAGCCGCTTTATCATAACCGATATGCTTATTCAATGCAGTCACCAGCATCAGAGAATTTTTTAAGTGTTCATTAATATTCTTCATGCTGGCTTCGATACCAACCACAGCCTTCTCCCGGAAAGAGTTGCAAGCGTCGGCTAAAAGGATTACAGACTGTAAGATATTACGGCCCATCAAGGGTTTAAACACATTCAGCTCAAAATTACCCTGAGAACCGGCCATGCCAATAGACACATCATTTCCAAAAACCTGGCAGGCCACCATGGTTACCATTTCACTTTGCGTCGGATTCACTTTACCGGGCATAATGGAGCTGCCCGGCTCATTGGCTGGTAAATTCAACTCACCTAAACCACTGCGTGGGCCACTACCCAACCAACGAATATCATTGGCAATTTTCATTAATGCCGCCGCCAACATTTTCAGGGCACCGGATGTTTCGACAATAGCATCATGCGCAGCCAATCCGGCAAATTTGTTTCGCCCTACTTTAAAAGGATGGCCCGTTATATTGTTAATTTCTTCCACCATCATGGCATCAAAGCCTTCTTTTGTGTTTAACCCCGTACCCACAGCAGTCCCGCCAATTGCCAACTCATACAGATGAGGAAGGGTTTGTTCAATAGCTTCTTTAGCCTGCTCTACCTGGGCGGCATAACCTGAAAATTCCTGACCAAGGGTCAAAGGCGTCGCATCCTGTAAATGGGTGCGTCCAATCTTAACAATTGTCTTGAACGCTTCGGCTTTTTCTTCAAGTGCTTTTTGCAGAGCAGTTAGCTCCGGGATCAGTTTTTCATTTATTGCAATAACAGCAGAAATATGCATTGAAGTCGGGATAGTGTCATTGGTCGATTGAGACATATTAACGTGATCATTAGGATGAACCGGAGCTTTGCTCCCGATTTTTCCATTGAGCATTTCAATGGATCGATTGGCGATCACTTCATTCACATTCATATTAAATTGGGTACCGCTGCCACTCTGCCATATAACTAATGGAAAATGATCGGATAATTTTCCCTCGATGACTTCATCCGCCGCTTTTTCGATGGTTTGTGCAATTTTCTCATCCAGTCCGCTTAATTTCTTATTAACACGTGCGGCAGCTTTTTTAACAATAGCATGAGCCTTGATAAATTCCATTGGAAACCGTTCATCGCCAATACGAAAATTTTGTGACGCCCTCTGGGTTTGGGCGCCGAAATATTTATCCTCGGGAACCATTACTTCGCCAAGAGCGTCTTTTTCTTTACGCATTTCTTTCTCCTTCATTTTTTAAGGCGGTCATTTATTCTGTTTAATTTTGCCATTCTTTGGATACCAAAAAAACTTGTGGCAATTCTTTCGACAAATTTTTTGTCAATACGGTTAATTCATCTTATTATTCCTGTTCTGGAAGTTTGCATTGCAATCGTTAATATAAAAAAATTTCGCTTCAAAATAAAAGTCTGATTTTTTTTTAAGAGGAAACCATGTCTAACTTTTTTCAACTAAAAGAGAATAAAACAACCGTTAAAACCGAAATACTTGCCGGTATTACGACCTTTCTGGCGACAATGTATATCATTGTTGTTAATCCTGGCATTATCAGCCACTCCGGTATGCCATTCAGCGGTATTTTAACCGCAACCGTCCTGGTGAGTGCATTCAGCAGTATCATGATGGGCATCTACGCCAAAAATCCCATTGTAATTGCACCAGGTATGGGGCTCAATGCTTTTTTTACCTACTCGGTAGTTAAGGGCATGGAGGTGGAATGGACTATTGCTTTGGGTGCTGTTTTCTGGTCCGGTATTATTTTTATCATACTTTCCGTATTCAATATAAGAACTGAAATTGTAAAAGCTATCCCCAAACAGATACGATTTGCCGTAGCTGCCGGGATAGGCATATTCATTACACTGATAGGCTTTACCGATGCCGGTTTCATTATTCATGATCCCTCTACTTTGCTGAGCATGGGGCCCCTGAACAGCATTACTCTAACTTTTTTGGCGGGTTTGGCTGTAACGGCTATCCTTGTTGCATTGCGCGTCAAGGGAGCTATCATTATTGGTATTGTAACCACAACACTTATTTCCATACCTATCGGGCGCTGGTACGGTGATGCATCTACGATCGTTGATTCAATTACTTTGGTTAACTGGAATGGTTTCTTTGCAATGCCCGATTTCAGCGTATTTTTTAAACTGAAACTTATTGAATCCATCCAACTGGCCATTTGGCCGGTAATTTTTGCTTTTTTATTTACAGATTTATTCGATAGTATTTCAACTTTTATAGGTGTCGCCGAAGCCGCCCAACTCTATGACACAGAAGGCGAACCACGTAACATAAAACAATCCCTCATTGTGGATGCCGTTTCGACCACCATATCCGGTCTGTTTGGCTCTAGTTCAGGGACCAGCTATATCGAGTCCGCCACAGGAATTGAGGAAGGCGGTAGAAGCGGACTTACGGCAGTAGTGGCCGGTTTATTGTTTTTACCGTTTATGTTTTTATCCCCGATTTTATCCATCGTACCTACCATTGCTACAGCACCCGCATTAGTTATCGTGGGAGCATTCATGATGCGACCGGTTACCCGGATCAACTGGACACGTATGGACGATGCCATACCGGCTTTTCTGGCACTTACACTCATTCCCCTTACCTATAATATCACAATTGGTATTATTTGGGGACTTTTAAGCTGGACAATTATCAAATTAGTAATGGGCCACAAAGCAGCTGTTACCCCCATGTTAATTATTATCGATATTTTTGCTATTCTGGCATTAATTATAGGGTAAAGCCTGACGGGTGTTAATTAGAATTATGAAGAGAATTGTGCGAAAGGGGGGATTCGAACCCCCACGCCCGCATGGGCACTAGACCCTGAACCTAGCGCGTCTGCCAATTCCGCCACTTTCGCTTATGAAAACAATAAAGTTAATATGGTATAGCATCAAAAGCAACATTTGAAAACGCCCCCTTAAGAAATAAATTAATACCATCCCCAATTCATAAAAACAATATGCATTAGGTTAAGGTAGACTAAAATGTATGTATTGCATTTTATACTATCACACCTTAATTTGATATTTTCCATAAATTATGAGTTTAACCTTACATGATAACTTCACCATTCCTCCTAATTTACATTGGTTTGAGCGGAATTCTTCTGGTTATTTTTTATCTAATCTACATGGTATTTTTAAGAAAACATAAGCCATCAAAAAGAAATCGGGCTATTGTATTAAAAACAATTACCGGACGTTTGATAACTTTATTATTTATAGTGCTTTTGTGTATTGCCCTGATTTTTATTGGCGCCTTTTTACATGGATATAATGTATTTACAACTCTGCAACCGGTTGCAGAAATCTCGGTACAGCCTTATAACGATAATGATCAGTTAGCCTGGATAACGGTTGAATATATCGATCATCCGGGAAATAAAATAAAGGACAATTATCTGATTCGCGGCGATCAATGGATGGTGGAAGGTGATATCCTCAAATGGGATAATTGGTTACATCTGGTCGGCCTTAAAACCCAATACAGGTTAACACGTATTCGTGGCCGATACCTGCGATCCGAAGACGAAATCGAGAAGAAACCTTCGATTTATAAACTGGATGAACGCGAGGACCACCCTTTCTGGAGTTTTTTATATCACTATGGAACGCAGATACCGTTTGTCCATGCCGTTTACGGCAATGCGGCCTATCAGACCACCGATAGGCATCGTGTTTTTTTACTGAAAGTCAGCATCCATGGATTTATCATTGAAGAAATTACTTAAAACCTGGCCTTTGTTCCTGTTTATAACTTTGATTTGGACAGGTCAACTTCAGGGGCAATCTTTCCTTATTCATCATTATACAGAAGGTGATGGCTTAGGCAGTTCCGAGGTTTATGACATTGAGCAGGATAATCAGGGACAAATGTGGTTTGCCACACGTTCAGCAGTTTCAGTATATGATGGCTTCACCTGGACTAATTTTAATTATTCCACTGAACTGGATTTTAGTATCATTGCCTTTCTAGAGCGCGACGATGAAGATAGGATATGGGTTTGCCCCCAATATATTGACCAGTCGTTGGCTTATTTTCAGCAACAAGAATGGCATTATGTTGATATTGCGAACAGTCATATTAAAAACAGCAGCGAGATTATCCAATTCAAAACCTTTCGTTACAATGATTCCGTTAGCCTGGCATTCTTAACTCAGGAGTTCAAGCTATATATCTGGACGGACGGTAAATGGATCTTTCCAGCTGCTGACCCGAACCTGAAGGATGCTCATATTTTAGATATCGCATCGAAGGATGGATCGCTGTATTTAGCCAGTAATCGCGGTATCTTCAAATTTGGATCGAATTGGCTTGTACCTCAATTTAAGCAATATAACTTTAAATCAGATGTTCAAGCTATCGCTTTTGACAATCAAACCGTTTGGTTTGGCGGAAAAGACTGGCTTGGTTACTTGAAGGATGGAAAACTAAATAGCTATACCTTTCAAGCTAAGAATAAAAAATCACGGTTGATTTGTCTTGAACCGGACGGATTCGGAAATGCTTATTATGCCAATCGGCATCTTATTTTTAGATTTGATCGTTTTCAAGAAGCAGTAAATCCGCTCACCAAGCGTAACGGCCTTTTGTCTGAGGGCGCAAATTCAATTTTCAGGGACATTGAAGGAAATATCTGGATTGGGAATTATCGGGGAATATCTAAGCTCCCGGCCACACCCATTCATTCCTTTAATAAAAATAATGGATTGTTCGCGGATGAAGTGACTTCGATTATACAAAGAGCCAACGATGAATTTGTATTCGGCCACGAGGGTGGAATTAGTATTTATAATGGCTCCTCAATAAAACAAATACCGTTTGAAATACGAAGTCGGGTTTTAGGATCGGCCAATCGTGTGCTGGATATGGCCCTCGATAAAAAAGGAGATATTTGGGTAGCGGTTCCTGAACTGGGCTTGGGTTTGCTGAAACCCGACAATTCCATCCGTTTCAACCGGCAATTCAAAAATATCATTGCACTGCTTATGCTGTCCGAAGAACAATTGTTGTGTGTTATGCAGAAAAAAGCTGTGATATACGAGCTTAAAAATGACAAGATCATACATTTAAATTTAACAGATGATGTAAGTTATCGTAAAGCTTTTTGGGGACAGGATTCTTCCGTTTATTTAACCACAGTAAATTCGGGTATTATTAAATTTAGTAATGCCCAGGTTGACCGGTTCGGTGCTGATCAACATCCACTTATAAAAAGCACTTATGCATTTTATGACGGTGGAAGGAGTAAATATGTAGGTACCAGTTCGGGCCTGTTTATCCTTGATGGTGATTCGCTAAAAAAATGCACCAAACCGTTTTGCCTGGAACGACCGGTTTATGCGCTTTTTGAGGATTCCAGATCTAATCTTTATTTTGGAACGAATGCCGGAGTGTACATCTGGAATGGTAAAATTTTACGTGAAATAGATATACGTCACGGGCTCGCCGGATTAGAAATCAACCGCGATGCTATTATTGAGGATGCGGAAGGTCATCTTTGGATTGGCACCAACCTTGGAGTATCCAAGCTGCATATGAAATCATTAAGGGAACGATACTATGCTCCGCCTCGACTTGAGTTCAAGCCTTTCACCTTCAAAAAGCAACAATTTTCAATGCATAAACCTATCCAGTTACCCTATAACCTCAATGATTTAACCTTTCGTTTTCAATGCATATCCTTTTTTAACGAAAAACAAATCCGATTGAGATACAAGTTAATCGGATTCCATGATCAATGGCGAGAAGTACCCAAAATTCTAAAAAATTCTTTGCACTTCTCCCATTTACCACCTGGAGATTATCAACTTCTGTTGCAGGCTAAAAATGTAAACAGCCATTGGAGCAAAACCGTTTCCACTCCTCTTATTCACATTAAATCGCCGATGTGGTCGAAATGGTGGTTTATGTCGGGTTTGCTTGTTATACTTGCGATTTTAATTTACCTCATCTTTTCACTCACTGCCCGACGTAAATAC
>WJIP01000026.1 GCA_014730185.1 Caldithrix sp.
AGTACGCGCGATGTGATTAAGGCGGTAAAGGAAGGAAAACTGCCGGATCGGGTGATGTTTACGGTGCACCCCCAGCGATGGACTGATGCCGTCGGGCCCTGGGTCAAGGAGTTGGTGTGGCAGAATGTGAAGAATGTGGGGAAGTGGATGCTTATCAGACTGAGGGACTGAGAGACGGAGAGACGAAAAGACAGAGAGAGGATGCGATATAAAGAAGTAGAGTTAAGAATTCTTTTGATGAAGATTCGTAGGCATAAAGAGTTGTATGTGTTCAAAATCGTAAATTTCGGACAGACCTGACACCAGTATTGTCATTTCCGTGCAAACGGAAATCCATTTTGTTTGTGGGGTAGAATCGAGTGGATTCGCGACTCGCTGCGCTCTCGGGAATGACAGTTTAATATGAGTCATTGAGCGACCATTTGTTTTGTCATTCCCGCGGAAGCGGGAATTCAGGATTTTCATATTATGGTAAAATAATGTGGATAAGAATAACGCGGATGGAGATGAAGAAGTAAGAAGGAAATCGTTACTCGTTAAGCGTCATTCGTTGTTCGTGAAGATGGATTCCCAGTCAAGCTGGGAATGACGGGAAGGGATATGGAATGACAAGTGCGTAGGAGTCGTGATGCATGGATTCTCCCAAAGGGACCATTTCGCGGCCGGTCAATTCGAGTCCTTCCCTCGGCCGGACGTCCTGACACCAGTATTGTCATTTCCATGCAAACGGAAATCCATTTTGTTTGTGGGGTAGAATCGAGTGGATTCGCGACTCGCTGCGCTCTCGGGAATGACAGTTTGATATGAGTCATTGAGCGACCATTTGCTTTGTAATTCCCGCGGAAGCGGGAATCCAGGATTTTCATATTATGGTAAAATAATGTGGATAAGAATAAAAAGGATAGTATTAAATTTCAAAATGAAAATTTTATCCATGAAATTTATTATTATTTCAAAAAAGTTGGACTGCCTATCCCTGTGGATTTACCGCCTTACGAGGGAAAGATTGAGGAAAAGAAGTTGCCCGATGATCCACCAAAAGATAACGTACCTCCTGCTTCGGATTTGCCTCCATCGGGTGATGATTAATACTTTCATCAACGATTATCTGACATTGAGAGTGTAGTTATCACTGCCCTTTATGGTTTGTCCGGTTTGTTTAACATAATGCATTGTGATGATTGGTCCTCTTTAAGTCAGATGATTTGGCTTATCGTTCATTTCTCTTATTGATGTAAGGAACAGTTAGTTCATGATTGTATAATGAAGAGGCCACGGTTCTCCAGGATTCGTGGCTTTTTTATTTTAAATACTATCGGATGCGTCTATGAATAAAAAACTTCTGAAGGCTGAATAAACTAGCGTTGCTTATACATAAACAATTTTGGTTTGAGTAATTGGGCATCAGCAAATAAATGCACCGATTGCCTCGGCTTGACGGCCCGCCATCCATGGCCACCATCATTAGCATAAGAAACTTTTACGCCCACCGGACGTTGATTAATAGAATAAAAACAGGATCAAACACGTTACTCAATGAACAAACAGGGATTGAGGTGTGATTATGAATGGATACACTCGGGGCGTAGCCGGTGCGCGTAAGGCAGCGGTGGTGCTCGTAATGGCCCTATTGGCCACGACCGCGGCAACCGGCGCGGCCGAAACAAACGATAAAAAGGGGACGACCATGGATAAATCTTATGAACAGGCCACTTTAGGGGCCGGCTGCTTCTGGTGTGTGGAAGCGGTTTTTGAAAATCTGAAAGGGGTTAAGGATGTGGTATCCGGTTATACCGGCGGACATGTAGCCAATCCCACCTATAAACAGGTCACCACCGGGGAAACCGGCCATGCCGAGGTGGCCCGCATAACCTTCGATCCGCAGGTGATTTCCTACCGGGAGTTACTGGATGTCTTCTGGCGCACGCACGATCCCACCACCCTGAATCGCCAGGGCGCCGATGTGGGGCCGCAGTACCGTTCGGCCATTTTTTATCACGATGAGGACCAGAAGCGTATCGCTGAACACTCCAAACAGGAAACGGATGCTTCGGATTTGTGGGATGAACCCATTGTGACGGAAATCGAACCGCTGGAACAGTTTTATGAGGCGGAGAATTACCATCAGAACTTCTATGAAAATAACCGCAATCAACCATACTGCCGCTTTGTCATCGATCCCAAACTGCAGAAACTGGAGAAGAATTTTAAGGATAAACTGAAGTAAGTCACAGGGGCAGGGATGCCCCTTTTTTTATAACGCTTTTGAAACCCCCGTAAAGCGCAACCGCCGACCGCATTCCAACCCGACCCCAAAATGATGTTGCCATTCCCGGGCATGCAGGGCATAGAGAATTGGTTACGAATGAATTACCAGTTGCGGTTTAAAACTTGCCCCACAGGGATAAACCGGGAATGACAGCCGGGTAATTGGCCTCGTTAATCCCCTGACAGGGGATAATCTAAGATGGCAAAAAACGGTATGTTACCTCAACCGACCCGCGTAAGCCTCGATCAACCGCCAAACGTTCTGCACATGTTCGTATTCGGTAAAGGCCTGGCCCACCGATAAGCGCAGCGTATATTGGCCGTCCAGCACCGTATGCGTCAGATAAGCCTTCCCGCTGTCATTAATCATTTGTAATAGTTTTTGATTAACCGTATCACCGCTTTTGTGGCGAAAGGTGACCAGGTTCAGAGGTACCGGAGCGGCCAGTTCAAAATCCGCTGCTTCCTGCACCCAACGGGCAAATTGCCGGGCCAGATCAACGTGTTTGCGGATGTGGTGCTGCAGGCCCTCGATACCATAGTGGCGGATAACAAACCATAATTTTAAAGCCCGGAAACGACGACCCAGGGGGATTTGCCAGTCGCGGTAATCGAATACTTCGCCGGATTCGGATGCCTGGTTTTTCAGGTATTCGGGATGGATGCTCAGAGCCTGGACCAATGCCCGGCGATCGGCCACATAGAAGCAGTCGGCATCAAAATTGGTAAACATCCATTTGTGGGGATTGAAGCAGTAGCTGTCGGCCTGATGCAGACCGTCATGCATGGTCCGGAATTCCGGACAAATCGCGGCCGTGCCCGACATGGCGGCGTCCACATGCAGCCATACGTCTTCCGCCTGGCAAACATCACCAATGGCCTCCAGGGGATCCATGGCATTGGATGAAGTGGTGCCCACCGTAGCCGCCACCATAGCCGGTAGCAGGCCCTTCTGTTTATCTGCACGTATTTGTGCCCACAGACTATCGGCCCGCATAGCGAAGGCGTCATCCACCTCGATGTGACGCAACTGTGCGCTGCCCAGTCCGGCGATACGCACGGCTTTTTCGATGGACGAATGGCCCTGGGTGGACGTGTAAACCGTCAGTTTGCGGTTCAATCCCTGATTATTAGATTGATATTGGGTGGCTTTCTCCCGGGCGGCCAGCAGAGCCACCAGGGTGGCCGAGGAAGCGGAATCCTGCAGGACACCACCGCCTTCGCCTGTGGATTTAAAGCGCTGAGGTAAATCCAGCATTTCGGCCAGCCAGTCCAGCACATGGGTTTCCAGTTCGGTGGCTGCCGGGCTGGTGGTCCACATCATTCCCTGAATGCCCAATCCGGCGGACAGCAGGTCACCCAGAATGGATGGACCGGAAGTGTTGGAAGGGAAGAAGGCGAAAAAATTGGGCGATTGCCAGTGGGTGATACCGGGCATGATCTGCCGGCGGAAGTCCTCCAGCATTTGGCTGAGGTCTTCCCCTTTTTGCGGGGGAGCCGGTGGCAGGGCGTTGCGGATATCACCGGGTTTTACCCGCGATAACACGGGATAGGTTTCGATTTGTTCGTAATAATCGGCAATAAAATCGATTACCATACGCCCGTATTTACGAAAAGCGTCCGGAGACATGTGATAATTGTGGTGCTCATCCATAATCGGTTTTTCCTTGATCGGTTTAATATTGCACATCCTGCGGCCGGCGCATGCTGTCGAGGCCCAAACGTTGAACCAGTTGCCGGTAAGACAGCAGCCGGATATTATGATCGTGCAAAACATTATGGAAGCGGATGGACAGCAATGCGTCCAGTTCGTTTTGACGGTGGGCGCTCATTTGTTGCAAACCGAAGAGATTGAGATCTTCCATGCCGCGCAGTTCCTCCGAATCCAGACCGATGTGGCAGACCTGCAGGTGTAAGCCGGGCGGTAGTTGCCGGATGTGCTGCACCAGGCTGTCGGTTTTGGTGCCCAGCGGGGCATTATAGGTTAAATTGGAATACCGTTCGCCGTGATAGGTACTGATGGTCAGACCGTATTCTTTGGCCAGAGCCTCCACCAGTTCCCGCAGTTCACGGGTTTGCACTGCTGTGCCCATATGGTGATCCAGATAATCGATGGTTATGCCACTGTTCATGGCCCGGTCGATTTGAGCCCGCAGCTCGCGTTCGATTTCATTAATGTCCGGCTCATTGGCAAAAAAAGTGGCCCGGGAGGGCAAAAAGTAGCCATTACTATCCACCAGGCTGGGCACCGCTTCCCGGCCCAGAACCGGTCCCCAACGATAATTTTTCCATTCGGCATTCAGAGTCAGGTGCACGCCCACGGAAACATGGGGATATTGTTGCAGCATATCGACCGCTTCCTGATACCAGGGGCAGGCGAACATTACCGAGACGGACAGGGGGAAATCCTGTTTAAACAATTGTTCAGCGGCGGCATTAACCGCATGGCACATCCCGATATCATCACAGCGGATGATCAGATAGGTGGAATCCGGGTGCAGCGGTTGGGCTTGTGCGGATATAGGCAGGTTGAACAGTACCACAGCGGCAACCATCAGGATCGTCCGGATAAACCGATTAAAAGCACCCGGGTTTTCCGAAGCGGTATTATTTTCGAAAACCGTGCAGAAGCGTGTTCTTGAGTTCATGTTTAAGTTCCTCCGGGCTGAATGTATTGGTTTTGTGATATTCATACATCAGGTGCAGAATGGCGGAATCGATAATGCGCATGGCAATATCGGTTTTGATGGGACGAAAGACCCCGTCATGTACGGCCCGGCTGAATATATGGCGCATGCGCTCGTAATAACGCTTACGGGTGGCCGCCACCAGCTCCACGATTTCATCAAACCGGGCCATATTGGATAACAGAACGATACGAAAGGTACGGGGATTGTTCTCGAAATAGTTGACGGCACTGTCGATAATGGTTTCTATGTAACGAACGGGATCATTTTCTTTGGCGGCCTGCTCCTGAATATAATCCAGAGCCTTCTGCAACTGATATTCTATAGTGCGGATGTACAAGTCCTGCTTGTTTTTAAAATAACGGTAGAGGGTGGCCTTACCCACACCTGCTTCCCGGGCGATCACACTTAAATCAGCCTGTTGAAAATCCACATCAGCAAACTGGTAAGCGGCGGCATGCAGAATGCGTTCCCGTCGTTTTTTTTGCAGGGGGGTTAATTCACCGGTTAATGACATGGTTTTCCCTAACCTAAAATTCGTTTCCTGTAAAAATGTGCATTGTGCCTGTAAGGATAAGCATCCCTGTAATTTAAAACAATCCAATAGTTGAATCAAAGGATATTTGAGACATACAGAAGGAATAAATCAAAAGGGGCAAGCTCACGGGCATTATTGATTCCGGTGGACAGATCTGTTACGGGTTGAGGAATTCTCATGAGTATAAGCGGGATGATATAGTCATGATGTCAAAAGAAATAAGAATCGAAAAAAATGAACATTGGCCAAAGCGATTCGGCCTGTACACAAGAGTATAATGTTAAGTCGCACCATCCGGCTGATTGCTGATCTCTGGATTGGGATTAAGCTGAATCAGGTTATCAGCAGTAGGCCTAAACTACCGGTTAAATTGGTCATCGTATTGCCGGATGCTTGCTTTGATGGCAGAGGCGCTGGCCTGTAAAGCCTTCTCTTCAGCATCATCCAGTTGCAGGGGCAGAGACGCCACCACTTCCCGGCCGCTGAATAAATGGGGGATAGACACCGTCACATCCTTTATGCCGGCGATTTCCGGTAGGGGGCGGCAAACCGTTAAGATGGATCGTTCATTATGGGCGATCACATCAATCATATGAGCCACAGCTGCTCCAATGCCGTAGTAGGTTGCGCCTTTACCTTCTATAATACTGTAAGCGGCATAACGCACCTGCCGGTCAATTTCCTGTTGTTCCTGTTTCCCAAAGTGCAGGTTTCGATGGCGGATAAACCGGTCCAGAGGCAAACCGCCGATATCCACAATGGACCAGGTGAGGACTTCGGAATCGCCGTGTTCCCCCACCACGTATCCGTGAACATGTTGGGGATTAACGCCGAGTGGTGTGCTCAGTAATGAGCGGAAACGGGCTGTATCCAATGTGGTACCGGAACCGATAATTCGGTCATGGGAAAAGCCCATATCCCGGGCAAAGCGGGCCGCCAGATGGGTCATGGCGTCCACGGGATTGGTGGTTACCAGCACAAGGGCATCCGGAGCGTGCTGTAATATACTGGGGATAATCTCTTTTAGTATTTTGGCATTGCGGTCCAGTAACTGTAAACGCGATTCACCGGGTTTTTGATTGACTCCGGCCGTAATGATGACGATGCCGCTGTCTTGAAGGTGTTCATACTCGCCGTCATATACACCCATGGGATGCGAAAACGGTACGGCGTGCGATATATCATCGGCTTCGGCTGAAGACCGCTTTTTATCGATGTCGATCAGTACGATCTCCGTGGCTGCCTTTCGCAGCAGGGCAGCGTAAGCAATGGTTGAACCAACAAAGCCGGCGCCCACAATTCCGATTTTCATGAATCGACTCCCCAAAAGAGGTTAACGGTTGTATCAAATTTGGGCAAAGCTAACGTAACTGGTTCACTTATGCAAGGCTTTTTTTTATAACGGAATATAGGGTTAATGGATTCCTTTAAACCGAAAGGGACAGGCGAAAGTAAACGGTGTGATTTAGCCAATTCATTTTTCGGGTGGCCTCGCTATGAGCATCCAATACAATCGATTGGCATTTATGACCGATAGTCCTTACATTCACCGATTTGTAAATAGGGACACAGGCTATATGTCCTATTGTTTGAACACGTAAGGTTGAACAGGCTGACAAAATAGAATGAAAATTATCCTATATGTCTTATCTGCGGCAGTTGCTGTATATTTACTGGCCTACCTGGCCAACTGGTTGAGTTATACGTTGATTAAATGCCGGGTAGTACGGCGGCAGAAATGGGATCTGAATATCGCCTGCGGTCACACGGATGGGGGGGGGATCAATGCCGATATTGTGCAGCATGCCGATGTGCCCAATTTTGTGCTGGTAAAGGATATTTATAATCTGCCGTTTGCAGATAAACAGTTTAAGGACGTGCTTTGCTCCCACACCATCGAACATGTGGATGATGTGCAGCGCCTTCATGAAGAACTGAATCGTGTGGGTGAACGGGTGATTTACCTGCTGCCGCCTTTGTGGGATTTTTCCGCCGCCTTAAATCTGATAGAACATAAGACGATTTTCCTGTCCATGCGCAGCGAACACCAAACGTTGCCCCCTTATTTTGGTTTACCCTTTGCCGACACCTTTCAGCGTTGGTTCGGGCAAAAGATCAAGGCCTGAAATACACCCCAATTTCGAAAATCCATTTACCCCGAAGTTTGCTTTTGATTAACGGTGTTCAAAGAATGACGTGAATTATAACAGATCCGTAGCGGGATGAGTATTTGTTTTTAAACCGAACGGAAGGTTTATCGACGGTATTCATGAACCGGCTTAATAACTGACGGTGGCCTTTGCCGTACACGGACCAATCGGTTCGCAAAAGTATGGACCGAATGTAAAATAACCATCACATGGAATTATATCGTATCGATACCGGTTCCATAAATGGCGTGAACCCAAAATCTATTCGGAAAGGATAAAATCTCATGCGTCATAATAGTAAACCATTTACCTATATGGCTGTGATTTTGACGGCTGTTCTATTGATGACCGTTACGGCTTCGCTCAAGGCGGGAGACCGGATTGCCAATCGAGCCGATGAAATACAACCTTTGCTCATCGGAGATAACGTACCCAACACAATGGTTAAAAATATTGAAGGACAGGATGTGCGCCTGCTGGATTTAATTAAACGGAAGCCGTCTGTGGTTATTTTTTACAGAGGAGGCTGGTGTCCCTATTGCAACGTGCATCTCAAACAGTTACAGGACATTGAGCAAAAACTGGTGGACTTGGGCTTCCAGATTTTGGCCATCAGCGCAGATCGGCCGCAAAAACTGCGGGAAACACTACATACAAAAGATCTGAATTACACTTTATTATCCGACAGTAAGATGTTTACCACCAAAGCGTTCGGCCTGTGTTTTAAACTGGACGAGAAGACTTTCCAGGCCTATGAAGAACATAATTTGGACATAGAAGGGTACTCGGGAGAGACCCATCATTTGCTGCCGGTTCCTTCAGCTTTTATTATAGATACCGATGGCAAGATCCGCTTTAAATATGTCAATCCAGATTATAAAGTACGTATCAGCTCAAAGGTGTTATTAGCGGCAGCGGAAAGTTTTCTGGATAATAAGGAGTGATCAAACTCAAAACACTGTTGTGGGTTGAAATGGAGCAATCGCTCTGTAAAAGAATGCGGATGCCTTGGAATCAAGTTTTAAACCGAGCCGCCGAGCGGACTCGAATGAGTCGGTAGACTCATCCGCCTACCGGCGGGCCGCTGACCTGATGTTAATCAATCGATTCTCTGAGGAATTGTCTTCCCCGATAACATTTGAGTTGTTTTTCTCTTTTGAGCGCAGCAGAGCGTGAGTTTAGGGATTCTTGATAAATGAGTACCCAGTCGTTTGCTCGGGCGGTAAATTTAGAGTACCCTTTGCCGTGGTCATGCAATCTTTGTTGTAGATTACCGGTTTGTCCGACATAAATCATATCCAGCGATGGTGAATAAATTGCATAAACGTAATAAGTCATACTTTAGCACAAATATAGTTAGATCAGAGCCGCCGAGCGGACTCGAACCGCTGACCTGATCATTACGAGTGAACTGCTCTACCAGCTGAGCTACGGCGGCTTATAAAAAGGGTGACAATTTATAATAAAACCAACTTCAATGCAATTTTAGCTCGTCTGCCCAGTATTCATTCCGAACGTCCGGTTACGCGTATGGCATTACCCGTACAGATATCGCATTGACAGAGTTCCCGTAATTTTTCAAAGGGATAGATACCGGTATGATGTCCGTCGCTGAACCGGAAACTCATGGCATAGTTACCCATCACCCGCCAGGATGTGAAAGTGATATCCTGAGGGTTTATGTTCAAAATCTTAAACGGTTTATCCTCTTCACCCTGTTCCCGCCGTTTGGCACAATGCGCACAGGGACAATTTTTACGCAGATGATCAGAAAAATAGATGCTTTCATGACCATCATCCCATACGACGGTTAACACTTTATCGCTGATCTGATCGATATGTTTTGGTTTCATGATTAACCGGTTTATGCTTTCTTATATAAAATGATGAAGTGCAAAAGATGAAGCTCACAATTTTATCAATTACACTTCACCATCAAGAGTTAATATGATTATACTTACGATGCCTGACTTTTTTCTGCCCAAATTTGTACAAGATTAACGATGGTAGCCGCTGCTTTTTCCATATGCTGGATGGATATCCACTCTTTTTGACTGTGAAAATTATGTCCGCCGGTAAAAATATTAGGCGTGGGCAGACCCATGTAAGACAAACGCGCCCCGTCGGTGCCCCCGCGAATCAGATTGCGGATGGGCTCCAAACCGGTTTGCTGCACGGCCTGCAGGGCATATTCAACCACCCGGGGATGTTCATCCAGTTTATATTTCATATTTCGGTAGGATTCCTTAACCTCCAGACTGACGGAAGCCGGTGTGTAGTTTTCGGATAACTGGTTGCACAGGTCTTGCAGATATTTTTCTTTTTCCTTTAATCCTTCAACGGTGAAATCACGCACCAAAAAAGTGATTTCCGCTAACTCCACATTGCCTTTAATACCGTGCGGATGCAAATAGCCCTCGCGTTTTTCGGTGGTTTCCGGAGACATGGAATCTTTGGGTAAACGGTCAATCAAATCGGCGGCAATTTTAACGGCGTTGATCAATTTGTCTTTAGCATAGCCGGGATGCACATTAACCCCTTTAACTTTGACGAAAGCGGTATCGGCACAGAAGGTTTCATCCTCAACTTCTCCGGCGGCTTCACCATCAATGGTGTAAGCATAATCCGCACCGAACGCTTTTACATCAAAATGTTTGGTGCCTTCTCCCACTTCCTCGTCCACGGTAAAGGCCACTCGGATTTTGCCATGTTTTATATCGGGATTTTCTTGAAGCGTTACCAAGGCACCCATGATTTCTGCTATACCGGCTTTGTTATCGGCGCCCAGCAGGGTCGTACCATCGCTCGTAATCAAATCATGGCCCATACTGTCTTTTAATGCCGGATTCTCTTCAAATTTGATCACCTGTGATGGATCCTTTTCTAATACTATATCACCACCCTGATAATTCTCGGTGATCACCGGATTCACGTTTTTACCGCTCACATCGGGCGAAGTGTCCACATGAGCAATCAGTCCAATGACGGGCACATCATGTTGCACATTGGATGGTAAGGTAGCAAAAACATATCCGTGTTCGTTCAATTCAACGTCTTCCAAACCCAGTTCTTTGAGCTCCGTTAACAAGCGCTTGGAAAGTTCCAGTTGTTTGGTGGTACTGGGATAGGTTTCCGAGTTTTCGATGGATTGTGTATCATAGGTAACATAATGTAAAAACCGATCTAAAAAATGCTTACGATTTACAGATTGCATAAGAACCTCATCGTTTAATTATTTGTGAATAAACGATAATTTAGGAAAAAGATTCAGAATAGAAAAATGAAAATTCAAAAACAGTAACCATCGAATGATAGCTTTTCTTCACCGGCGGATCAATAATAATCGGGTACAACACCTGTGGTGCCTCATATGGCGGACTTTCCGTACACCAAACGGGTTTCGGGAACGAAACCCAATTGGGTATGTATAAGGCGCAGATGATTTACCAATGTATTCGCATTTTTAGAATTCATGTTAATAAAGTTAATTTGACAATCCCTTAAACTTGATATATATTTAAAGGTTTTTCAATTTTACCGGAGGTTTGCAGATGGCAATCGAAACATTAGATTTTAAAGAATTAAAGAAAAGAAAAATAAGTGTTTATGAGATGTGTTTGCTGGTTGCATCACGGGCACGTCAGATAAACGGGGACCGGATCGCCAAGAAAAAAGAGAATGAAATGCTGGATGATATGGATCTGTATGATGAAACAGATATTTATGATCGGGAACTGATGAAAGACATCAAATTTGAAAAAGAGATCAATCCTACGGTAATCGCCCAGGAAGAGTTTTTCAGTGGTAAGATAAAATTTCATACCGGTAATCATAATTCAGAAGATAAATAATCGGAAAGCTGCTTCAGGGCAGCTTTTTTTGGTTTAAGACCTTTGTTATTCCAATTTAATATTGACTCAAATCACTCAATCATTTACATTTAGATGATTTTAAACAGCCGGCTTTAATAATAAAATAGGGGCTTGCCATGAGGATAAAAGAAAAGATTGAAAATCATGTTGCCGTATTATCACTTTCCGGCAAAATGATGGGCGGACCGGAAACACAGGCATTGCATGATCATATTCGCGGTCTGATCAATGACGGAATCAAAAATGTGGTTGTTGATCTGGGCGGCGTCAAATGGATGAACAGTTCAGGCATGGGCGTATTAATGGCTGCCACGACAACCTTGAGCAATGTGGATGGCAAAATGGTTTTAGCCCGCGTTTCTGAAAAGGTAAATAGTCTGTTAATGATTACCCAGTTGATAAAAGTATTTGACACCTACGAAACTGTTGAAAGAGCTATTGCCTCTTTTAATTGATCTTTTGAATTAAACCGGGTTTTTGCCCGGTTTTTATCCTTTCACAAAAAATATTATTCCGGAGTTGGATCAACACAATCGGTGACTTTGTCATTGATTCCTGCCTTAAAGTAAACTAAATTCACCATAGAAACGACAGGTATAATAACTTCGGAAATATATTTATGAGCCATTCGAACTCTCAGGATAACCAATTGAATCAACCAATATCGCAATCAAATGCGGATCATGAATCCCAAGAGATGCGCGCCTTACGTCATATAAGCCGGGCTCTGGGCTCGGAGTTGAATTTTGATCGATTGTTACAAAAAATAATTACCGAAGTAACACCCGTGGTCAACGCCGAACGCAGCACGTTTTACATTGTGGATCAGGAACGCGGTGAATTGTGGTCCAAAATTGCCCAAAAAGCAGAGATTAAAGAAATACGACTGCCCATTGGTAAAGGAATTGCTGGCTATGTGGCTGAAACCGGTCAAACCATCAACATTAAGGATGCGTATAATGACTCCCGCTTTGATTCTTCCACCGACAAGAAAACGGGGTATAAAACCCGTACCGTCCTTTGCATGCCCATTTTTGAACCGCAAATGAAAAATGAATCACAGCCAAGCATAATCGGTGTTTTGCAATGCCTGAACAAAAAAGACGGGGTGTTTACCGAAAATGATGAACAATTGATTTCCAACATCAGTTATCAAATTGCCATTGCGCTGATCAATTCCCGTTTATATATGTCACTGGAGAAAAGGGTTGATGAACTGAATTTATTGTATAATGTAGAAACCGATCTGGTTAAAGCCTATGATATCAAAGAACTGTTGCAGCTCATTGTTGATAAGATCCAGGATGCTTTACAGGTAGAAGCTGTCATTCTCTCACTGATTGATGAAAAAAATAATAAATTCCAGCTGAGGGTGGCGCATAATGTGGATTTATCCCGTCTGGAAGATGCCCGCATAAATGAAAAAAGCGGTTTGACGGGCCGGGTGATCAACACCGGTGAGATGTACGTTAACAATCAAGCCCAGGACGATCCCTTATTGTCGGACAAGTTCAGAAAAAAAGTTAATTTGAATATTCAACAGATTGTAAGTGTACCCCTGAAAAACAATCATACCGTAATTGGTGTATTGGAATTGTTCAACAAAACCGAGGAAAATGAATTTTTCAGAAACGATGATGTCCGTATAATACAATCACTATCCGGCCAGATCTCCCGAACCATTGAAAACTATCGATTGCGAGATGAAAAAGAGCGGGGTGAGCGCATGGCCACCATTGGCAACATGATGAGCACAATCGTTCATGATTTACGCACACCGATGAGTAATATCTATGGTTTTGTGGATTTAATGGAAATTGAGGATGAACAAAACAAGCGGCAGCAATATGCGCAAATTGTTACCGATCAAATCAAAATGATCAATAATATGGCCAATGATGTTTTACAATTTGCCAAGGGAAAAACAAGTATTTTGCCGGTTAAAAAGGCCGTCGATAAATTTCTGGAAGAATTTGCCAACCGGTTTAAAGATGACGTGGAGTCCAAAGGATATCGGTTTGAGATCGAAAATCATTCGCACAGCAGCGTGTATATCGATCCTGAAAAAGCAAACCGTATTTTCATGAATATCATGAAGAATAGTATGGAAGCTATGGAAAAAGGGGGGCGTTTCTCCATAACGGCCAATGATCTGAGCAATGAAGTGGAATTCATTCTCAACGATACGGGCGGAGGGATTCCGGAGGATATCCGGGAGGATTTATTCGAATCTTTTGTCACCAGTGGCAAAGAAAACGGCACGGGTTTGGGGCTGGCTATCGTTAAGGATTTAATTGATCAGCATAAAGGCCGCATTGAGGTTGAGTCGGAGATGGGCAAAGGAACGGCATTCAAGCTTTATTTTAAAAAACTGTAAACAAGGATGCTGCATAATCAGCAACCGTAAATGTATTTATTAAATGGGATCGGTGCAAAACCATGCTGAAGATTTTTCTGTCACGAGTTTTACATTCATTGATAATCATTTTTGCCTTTGAGGGCTGTGCACAGGATAATCAAATGGATACAAAGGAGGAAAAATTTATTCAAAGACGTGAACAAATGGTAGAACGTCAAATTGAGGCCAGAGGCATCGAAAATAAGGCCGTAATACAGGCCATGATGTCCGTACCCCGCCACCGGTTTGTACCCCAGGATGAATTGAGTCGGGCTTACAGTGATGAACCGTTAAGCATTGGCGAGGGCCAGACGATCAGTCAGCCTTATATTGTGGCCTTCATGACCGAGCAGTTACAGATTGATGCAGATGATAATGTTCTGGAAATAGGTACCGGCTCCGGATATCAGGCAGCGGTATTAGCTGAAATAGCCGATTCGGTTTATACCATTGAAATTATACCGGAGCTGGCTCAAAAAGCAGGAAAGCTACTCAAGGAACTCGAATACCAAAATATCGTTGTTAAACAAGGCGATGGCTATCATGGCTGGCCGGAAAAAGCTCCGTTCGATGCTATCATTGTAACGGCGGCGCCGCCCAGAATTCCGCAAACCTTACTGGAACAACTGAAAATTGGTGGACGTATGGTCCTTCCGGTGGGTGAGTATACTCAGGAGCTGGTGGTCGTGGATAAGAGTGAAAACGGATTGAATATGCAGAGCATTCTTCCGGTAAGATTTGTACCTATGACAGGGGAAGTACAGGAAAACGAATAAAGAGCCGGGGTTATACGTTTGCATACTGACCACAGAATGTAAAGGGAGTTACATTGACGTTCCGAGAATTAATCAGGAAATCGAAAAACATCATTGCGCGGAGACTGAAATTACAATGGATAAGCAGGTTGTATGGCTCACCTTTATTCAAAAAACCGAAATCCAAGATCCGCATTGAAGAAGTTCGGGATATTCAGGATCAATTGCTGCGGGAAGGTATCTACTCCAAAGTGGAGGAAGGTACCCGTAACTATTATTTAAAGGTGGTTCGGGGACCCAATCCGGATGCCACAATACGTTATTCAACCCACATTATTTTGTTTTTGTTAACGATGCTCACCACAACCATCACGGGCGCCATGCTAAAAGGTAACAACCCGTTTGCATCGGTTGAGCAGTTAGCAACCGGTATTCATTACTCCATAGCTTTATTATTGATTTTATTATTTCATGAAATGGGGCATTATCTGGCTGCCCGTTATTACAAAATTGAGGCCACCTTACCGTATTTTATTCCATTTTTTTTCCCGGCTTTTCATCCCGGAACGCTGGGTGCTTTTATTAAAATGAAATCTTCTATTCCCAATCGCAGAGCTTTGTTCGATGTGGGTGCGGCCGGACCGATTACGGGTTTTATTGTGGCCATGGCCGTATTATCATGGGGATTTTATAACTTACCGGCTAAGCCCGGTGTTATTGAATATATAACCAATATTCATCCTTTGGACGATGCCCATGGTATCAATCTTACTCTGGGCGATTCCATATTATTTACATTAATGAAGAAAGCGTTTGCCATCGAATTCCTACCCATGAATGAGATGTATCATTTCCCGTATTTATTTGCCGGATGGTTTGGTCTTCTGGTAACGGCCATTAATTTAATGCCAATCGGCCAGTTGGATGGCGGGCATATTACTTATGCCATGTTTGGGGATAAAGCACGATTGATTGCCATCGGAGCATTTGCCCTGTTAGTCATTCTAAATGTTTATTTGATTTCCAGTTTCAAGTCTTTTATATGGGTGCTTTGGATTTTACTGATCCTGTTCTACATTCGTTTTCGTCATCCGCCGACTATGGATGGATCGGTACGGTTGGATACGAAACGCAAAATTCTGGGCGTGTTGGCCTATGTTATATTTGTACTTTCTTTTATACCCTTACCGGTTTATATTCCATAAAATACGGCAATATTATTTGGATTAGTAAGGCGGACGAATGATTTATATCTTAATCGTACTGGTTGTGATCGTCGGACTCTGGGCGTTGATGGTTTATATCCGTAAAACCATGTGGGATGCGGTGCACCGTAATTTGCTCGATTTGGAGGATCAATTTAATGGTAAAGTGTTTCGGCGTGGATTTGCTTCCCGCCCTTACTTTCATGGAAAAATTGATGGGATCGACACAACGATCAATTTCAGCAGCGAAAAAACGGATGGCAAACGTATTACATATGTTGATATCAGTTATGCCCGGCCCAGTTCGGTCAGTTTTACTTTAACCAATCTGAACTGGCTGCGTAAACAGCATTCGGATGGTCTGGAAGATAGTGAACAACTCCAAAACGGATCGGGGGAACGGTTTTTGATCCGTCCGTCGTCCAATCCTCAGGTTAAAAAACTGATCAATTCCCCGTTGATAATTGATATTATGGATAATTTTACCAATCTGGCTTACATTTTTGTCGGACCCAGCGGTATCATCAGTGAGTTCATCACCGAAGAGGTCATCAAATCGACCGAATTCGATGAGTTGCAAAAACGTATCCAAATGCTGGAGCAACTGGGAGAGGCTGTGCAATAATGGAACACATGGACAGCAAGGATTTTCGCGCCGGTTATGTGACCATTATAGGCCTTCCCAATGTGGGTAAATCCACCTTGTTGAACAGTCTTCTCGATATCAAATTATCGATCATATCGCCCCGTCCGCAAACGACACGTAAACGCATTCTGGGGATTCTTAATGGCCGGGATAGTCAAATTGTTTTTCTGGATACACCCGGTGTCATCAGACCCCGCTATAATCTGCAATCCAGAATGATGGATTATGTTGACCAGGCCCTGAACGATGCCGACCTTATCTTATATTTAGCGGATTCGACCAGTGAGCAAAAAGCCCATTCCGTTATTATCCAGGCTCTGAGAAAACAAAATGTGCCGGTCATCTTGTTGCTTAATAAAATCGACCTGGTGGAAAAGGCTAAGCTGCTTACACGTATCGAGGCATTCAAAGACGCCTTTCCTTTTAAGGAAATTATACCCATTTCTGCCCTGAAACAGGATGGAATCGATCGGTTGCATAAGGCCATGCTCGCATTTCTGCCGGCCGGGCCACCCTTTTATCCCCCGGATCAGCTCACCGATCAGCCGGAACGTTTTTTTGTGGCAGAGATCATTCGGGAAAAAGTTTTTGAACAATTCAGAGAAGAAGTGCCCTATGCCGTGGATGTACAAATTGAAGAATTCAAAGAACGACCTTCCAAAAAGGACTACATTTACGCTATTATTTTTGTGGAACGTAAATCTCAAAAGGGGATATTGATAGGACAACAGGGTAAAGCCTTAAAAAAAGTAGGGGCCGCATCCCGCAAAGATATCGAACATTTTTTAAGTCGGGAGGTCTATCTGGATCTGCATGTTAAATTGGCCGAAGACTGGCGTAAGGACGAAATTAAGCTGAAAAGGCTTGGGTATTGAACCGCCGAACCGGGTATCTGACGATTGCGCGGCCGCGAAATCGGCAACCGGGGTGACTGGTTACCAACATTCAGGATGAAATCGGTAAATTGGTTCAATCGTTTAAAATATCTTGAATCTATTAACTTTCAATTTTGACAGGAGTATTATGATGCGTATCTCAGGATTCATCACATTAGTTTTATTGCTGTCGGCCAATTTGTTGTATAGTCAAACACCGAAGTTTGATTATCCTGACACACCAAAAGGTGATGTGGTACAAGACTATCACGGTACTGAAGTAGCCGATCCCTATCGCTGGCTGGAGGATGCCGAATCGGAAAAGGTGATCAATTGGGTAGAAGCGCAAAATGAGGTAACGTTTAACTATCTGCATTCCGGGCCGAAATACGATCAAATCAACGATCAGCTGACTGAATTATGGAATTATCCCAAATATTCCGCTCCTTCCAAAAAGGGTGCGTACTATTTTTTCAGCAAGAATGACGGCCTGCAGAATCAATCTGTTATTTATTATCAGGAATCGCTGGATGCTGAACCTAAGGTACTGTTCAATCCCAATAAATGGAGTGAAACAGGAACCGTTGCTCTTTCCGGTATGAGTATCAGTGAAGACGGTAAGCTGGCGGCTTATGCCAAATCAGAGAGTGGAAGTGATCGGCAAACCTATTACATCCGGGAAGTAAATACGGGTAAGGATTATGAAGAAGCCATAAAATGGTGCAAATTTACCAACGTGGCCTGGAAACATGATAACAGCGGCTTTTATTACAATCGTTTTCCCAAACCCGGTACGGTACCCAAAGAGGATGAAAATAATTACAACAAGGTCTATTACCACAAGCTGGGTACACCCCAATCACAAGACCGCCTGATCTACGAGGATCCAAATGATAAGTTACTCGGTTTCTCCCCGGTAATAACCGATGACGGCAAATACCTGGTTTTGTATGTGTGGAAAGGCACGGATCCCAATAATCGCATTTACTATCGTAAAGTGGAAAGCGATGGACCGTTCGTCAAACTGTTGAATAAAGCCGATGCCAGCTACTCTCTGGTTCATAATGAGGGTTCGGTTTTGTATTTTAAAACCAATCTGGATGCACCGCGCAGCCGTTTGATCGCTATTGATGTACAGAATCCGCAACCGGACCACTGGAAAGAAATTATTTCCCAGGCCGAAAATGTGCTAAGTTTTGTTAAAGTGGTTAATCAGCAGTTTGTCACTGCTTATCTTAAGGATGCCCATCACATTTTAAAAGTTTACGATATGGACGGCTCACTTGACCGACGCATTGAGTTACCAACATTGGGAACCGTAGCCGGATTATCGGGCGAGCCGAAAGACAAGGAGATGTTTGTGACCTTCACTTCATTTACTTTTCCCAGTACTATTTATTATTACGATTTTGAGACCAATGAAATGGAAGTATTCCATGAATCCGAAATTGATTTTAATGCCGCGGATTACGTAACCAAACAAGTATTTTACAAGTCAAAAGATGGCACCCGGGTGCCAATGTTTATTACCCATAAAAAAGGCATGGAGCTGAACGGCAATAATCCAACAATGCTTTATGGCTACGGCGGTTTTGATGTGAGTTTAACACCCTATTTCTCCATATCCCGTTTGATCTGGCTGCAAAACGGAGGTATTTATGCATTGGCTAATCTGCGTGGTGGCGGCGAATATGGCCGGGAGTGGCATAAGGCTGGCATGCTGGAAAACAAACAAAATGTTTTTGATGATTTTATCGCCGCCGGTGAATGGTTGATTGATGAAAAATATACCAGCCAGGAAAAACTGGCCATCAATGGCGGCAGTAACGGCGGTTTACTGGTTGCCGCCTGTATGCTGCAGCGCCCGGAATTGTTCGGAGCCGTGGTCAGTCAGGTACCGGTGATCGATATGCTCCGCTATCATAAATTTACCGTGGGTCGATACTGGATACCGGAGTATGGTAATGCAGAACAAAATCCCGAGCATTTCAACTTTCTTTATAAGTATTCTCCGTTACATAATGTGGAACCCGAAACCGCGTATCCGCCGACGCTGGTAACTACAGCGGATACTGACGACCGGGTTGCGCCATTACATGGCAAAAAATTCGTAGCCGCCCTTCAGAATACTTATGATGGACCGAATCCCATATTGTTGCGGGTGGAGACCAAAGCAGGGCACGGGGCCGGTAAACCGACGACCAAGCGCATCCAGGAAATCAGCGATATTTATACGTTTTTATTTAAAACCTTTGATATGGACTTACAGGAGAAGTAAGGGTTGCCGCAAAATAAAGGCAGTCGATTCAAACACCGGCCATACAAAATAATAAAGCGTGTTGATGTAGTGCTATCAACACGCTTTTTTTTAGTTACGGTTCGTTTTTAGAATGCACTTACCACACCGAGGACCAACCGGTTGGATTCATTGTGCATGTCACGTGTGGCTTCAGCCAATAACCGGATATTACGGGCCAGAAGATAAGTAGCGCTTAAAGTGGCCGTTTCATAATCATAAGCATCCAGGTCACAATCCACATTATTGTAAAGACCGATAAAGTAAAAACGTGACTTATCTTTTTGGGGGGCATAGATTACTTCGGCAATGATGCCATTGGTTTCAACATCTTCCATGTTGGCCATTGGTTCACTGTCTGTGCGCAATAAGTACTGGCCGGTAAATTCCACCGTACCCAGATTGACATTAACGTCCGGTCCCAGATAGGTTACTTCGTTTTCCCCGTTGTACTGATTTTGTCTTATATCTTCCTTACCGTAGTATGCAAAGCCACCGATGCTGACTTTGTCACCAATACCCTGGTTGATTCGCAGACCTAAATTTTTGTACTTGTCATCATCAAAAATTTTATTGCCCCCGGCCTCACCAATGCCGTTGCCGTTTACGACCATTGCGATGATATCGGTACTGGTCTTCGTCAAACCGTAAACGAACATCAATCCCCGGTCGTACGTTAAATCGGTGTTGGAATAACCAATGGGGGTTTTGTATGCCTGATAATCCTCCACGGTCAGCCTTAATTCGCGTTTCATCAGGGGATCCGAGGTCTGGAACTGACCGGCCATGATATCCAGTTCTTTACCGAAAATATTATTAAAATGAATATAAGCATCTTCAATACCGGCTACTTCTCCTCTCTCAGAGGCATAAAAATAGAAGTAGTAACTGATATTTTTATAAATGGCGCCGCCGGAAAGTAGTTTGAGCCCCCAGGGCGTTTGCAAATCAGTATCTATATCGGTGTTTTCATCCGAGTTATGAACGGCCCGAAGATCCAGGCGGGCGGCAATGGGAAAATTACGGTTTAACAACAGCAAATCATCACCGGCGGTAACATAATCCCGTTTGCTTTCATCTTCAGGTATAATAAAACCATTGCCGGCAATTTCATCGCCATAGGCCTTCAATTTGGGCATGGCCGTATGACAAGTCGTACAGGAAATTTTGTATTTTCGGGCGAATGCCGGGATGGCCTGCGCTTCCGACAAAAAGGCAAACATGGACAGAACAAAACTTACAATTAATAAGGTTGATAATTTAGAACGCATGGTGCATCTCCTTTACTTATTCATAAACTTCAAACCAGGTTGATGCCGAGTTAACCAGAACGGGTTCGCTTTCTTCTTCGGGTACGTTCAGAAAATCGGCCACCGGTTTCACTAATTTTCGATATTTTAATGCCGCATTAATGGTTACTTTACCAACCGGAATATCATCGGGCATCTGCCAGGTATAGGTTTCCACTTTGGTTTCCCGCGGGCCAATGCGGTAATCGACACCCAGTGATTTTGTGTTCCATTGCATAATGGTCATGCGGCCCTGTGGATCAAAATACGGCATTCGAAAGATACGGTCGCCAAAGGGCACACCATCCCGCTGCAGCCCTTTAAAATCCGGATCGTCGAGCGGGATACCCAAATCCTGGTACGCCAGCACATCAGCGGCAATGGTGTATTCCTCGCCATCAAAGCCTTTTTTATCCACTGAAAGATGGTATGTGGTTCCTGCGGCGTCGGTTGCAGTTACATTGAGCCAGACAATGCGATCCTCTACGGAGCCGGTGGGGAATTTATGGCCGGCTTTGCCATTGTAAAGTTCAACTTTGATTTCGGCTGGTACATCGTAGAGTATCTCCCGTTCCATGGGATAAGCTACCATTTCGATAACACCGGCCAGTTTTCCGTTGACATGAGCCCCGGGAAAATAGTGCTGCGCTATTGTATCCAGCTCGGCCATTTTTGCGCTGCGCCCCACAGATTTAGGCATATGGCATTCCTGGCAATATACTTCTTCATCCGCGTAAGGACCTTCCTCCCATTCCAGCTGAGTGGACTTGACCCATACACCGAAAGGGCTCTTTTCATTGTGGCATGAACCGCATAAACGGGGTGTTGTGGTAAATTTGTGGTACTTTGTATCGTGATGCGGGGATTCTTTTCCTTTCTTATTGCCATATTTAAGGCGGCCCGGGTTAGAGAGGAAATTGAAATTGAAGGAAGTATCTGCCGGAACCTCCTGGGCCGTATGACATACATCGCAGGATACGGATTCATTGGCACGCGAATTTTCTTCCGGACGCGGCGGCGGCACATCGCCGGCAAGGAAAGCAATCGGTGCGTGGCAGCCGTTACAGCCGTGCGCAACATCCACAAAATTCTCGTCCTGTTCACCATGCTTAACGGCCAGTTCAAAATATTCAATTTCGTCCCAGTGGTGAGTATAAGCCTGGGACATCATCGATTGTGTCCATTGTTGATAGAATTTTACATGACAGCTTTTGCAGGCTTCGGGTTTTTCATATTGTTCATATTTTTTGGTACCCAAAGCTTCTTCCCCCACCGGTTGATGCTGAGCAATAACAACAGCACCCGGCAATATCATAAATAATAACATCATTCTGATTACTTGCATGGCAGCTCCATTTTGGTTGTTAGATGTTCTAAATTTCACAAAATTGCTTCTTGGAAAATCATAAATTTCTATATTGATCTATATAATCGAAATAAATTTATTTACTGGGTTAAGGTAATAATAATATTTACAAAGTAAAAAATTTTTTTTACAAGTGTGTTGGCTAGAATTACGGCTTAATGCTATTTTATAAAACCGATAAACACAGGAGCTTAGAAAGCACTATTACTGCTTTAAATTTTGAAAACGAAACTCTTGATTGGAATACATACGATCTTATGACCTTTTCAGTTTTGACATGAGTTTTCTGGCATCCTGGGAACGCTTGCCGTCCAGTTGAATAACGCGTTTAAAATATTCTATGGCCTGGTCTGTATCCTTTTTAATAATATAAGCCTTCCCCAGATACCACAAAATATCTTCTTTGAGCCGGTTGGTTCCCGTCTGATTTAAAGAAGCTTTCAGGCGTCTAATGCCCTCGTCAATTGTTTCTTGATCCGGTTGGGTCAGCTCATTCTGTTGAGCTTGCAATAAAAGAGATAAACCATAAACATAATTGACATAAGCCTGATTTTGGTGTTCGGCATTTTTAGCCAGAAAGTTTCTGAGAGTACGGGCGGCTAAGCTATAATTCTTTTTATTAAAATGAGAAAAGCCTTCCACTAATTCTTGTCCGGCGCTGCTGCGTACCTGGAATGAAATAGTGATTGGCTCTATGCGGGTAAGCGAATCGTAATTACTTTGCCCATTCATTGAAGTGAATGGATTCCAGAAAAGCAGAATGATGAGAGCCAGGCCAACGGCAGCGGATGCATATTTTGGAAAGCTGGTCTGGGGAATGATTTTATTCAGAATGTACCGGGTATTTTGATAGAGACTGTGGACAGCCTGGTCGATTTTTGTGAACCATGGTGTAGTCCCGATCGTTATGTCCGGAATATCGGATTCCTCAACAAAATTTTCCAATTCAAGATAGGACTGTACATAATAGTTCACTTTGTAAGAACAATGCTGGCATGTTATCAGATGGTCTTCGATGGCCCGGACTTGCTTGGCGTTTAGACTTTGTCCGTCATAGTCGACCTCACCGGGATCATTTTTATAAATGGCATAACGAATTAATAATTCATCGTCGAAATGATTTCGCCAAAAATTGGACTTTATAGAATTATCAATTTGTCTCACGGTTTGATAGTGTTGCCGGCAATTTTCACAAATCGCCAGGTGTTTATCAACCGTATTTCGGGTGGATACATCCAATTGGTCATAGAAATTGATGTGTTCCTGAATCTGTTCACAGTTTTTCATAATCAACCCATATTTTAATATTTTTTGCCCTTTATACTATATGTCGGAGAAAAGGCCAAAAAAGTCACATTAAATTGAATTTTTTTTTAATTTTTTCATATCCCCTCTTTATATGCATCTTCACAGCACTGTCACTTTCACCCAAAATCCGGCCAATTTCGCTATATGTAAAGCCATCAATTTTAAGCTGCAGAATTTGTCGTGTTTTTTTGGGCAGGGTGGTTAAAGATTTTTCAAAATCAATATTATTTAAAAAAGCCTGGGAATTATCTATGGTCAAGTCCGGCCTGGAGCTAACCTGCTGAAGGCGTTCGTATTTGATGGGATCCCTAATTTCATCCTCCCTAAAATAGTACCTAACCCGGTAGTGATCCTGAAGCACATGATAGGCCACTTTCATTACAAACTGAGTTAAGCGCATGGGTTCTTTAAGTGTCGGTAGATTTTGCAGGATTCTGGAATGGGTTTCCTGGCTCAATTCCCGGACAAGTTCAGCGTTTCGGACTTTTTTCTCGAAGTAAGGCCGCATAATTTTTTCGATTTCCATGCAAAATTGCTTGAGAGCATGCCGGTCTCCTTTTTGATATGCTTTAAATAAACGGGCTAATTTTTTTTGCTGTTCTAACATCGGAAAGTGTTAGAGCCTTAAATTTTAAGTGATAACACGTCGATTAGGAGCCTAGTGGTTGAACCACCTCTATTATTAAAATTGATTTTGCCTACTCAAAACGTTAAAAAATCTAAACAAGCGAAAAGCAAAGCTAAAATAGGATTAAAAGTATAATATTTCAATGATAATATAATTTAAACAAGCAATAGTTTATAGGATACTGGAATGGACTACAGATGGATAATTGGTTTAAACTGAATCTCTTTTTCAGCAAATTGTTTTGCCGTCACGGATTTAAAGAACCACTTCGTAGTCATTAGCAAACCCCCTTAATGATAAAGCTCAGCTATGTATGCCGAGCTTCTCCAGACGATATCGTAATTTACCCCTGGATATTTTCAACAGGCGGGCTGCTTCACTCAAATTGCCTGAAGCTTTGTTGAGGGCGCTTTCAATAATCCCTTTTTCAAGTTCTTCCAGGGCAATGCCCTGTGTGGGGAAATCGAATTGCTGAATGTTTTCAAATTGTTTTATCGAAGACATAGCCACTTCGGCCTCCCGCATCATACTTTCCAGTTCAAAATCCAGGTCCAGATCATCCGGTTCTATCCAATCTTCGCTTTCAATTAAAATGGCCCGCTCAATCGTATGTTTTAGCTGGCGCACATTTCCCGGCCAGGGATAGGCTTTTATTCTTTCCAGAGCTTTTGGCCGGATACCTTTAATGGATCGATTATATTCCTGATTACAGGTTTCTATAAAATGTTCGACCAAAAGTTCGATATCTTCTTCACGCTCCCGCAGAGGAGGTACTGTCATACGTCCGATATTGAGACGGTAGAAAAGGTCTTCTCTGAATTGCCCCCGCTTAATCGCTTCATACAAGTTAATATTGGTTGCGGCAATTATGCGCGTTGATATTGAAACTTCCTGAATGCCCCCAATATGACGGATACGTTTGTTTTCAACCGCTTTCAGGAGTTTGCTCTGGAAATTAAGACTGGTACTGGCGATTTCATCCAAAAAAATCGTACCGCCTTCGGCAATTTCAAACAGACCTTTTTTCATGTCTGTAGCCCCGGTAAAAGCCCCCTTTTCATGACCGAACAACTCGGATTCAAGGAGGGATTCAGGAATGGCTCCGCAATTGATATCTACAAAAGGATTATCTGCCGTTTGGCTCAATTGATGAATACGACGGGCAAATAACTCCTTGCCGGTGCCGTTTTCACCTTCAATTAATACCGTTATTTCAGGGCTGGACGCAAGTTTTTTTGCGATATTCAATAAATGTCGGATTTTTGAAGAATGGCCGATAATTTCCGTCTGATCCATAATTTAGCCGAATGTTATTATTATTCCTTTAGTGGTTTCATTGCCTTCAGATTGGATATTTATCGGAGTAAATACCAAAATCTTAAATTGTAAGGAAAGTATTGATCAGGGATGAATACTGCTTTTCAAACGGTCACTTACTTTATGGAAGGCCATTACTGTTATAGTGATCATTAACCCTGGGAATGTGGCAATCCACCAGGCGTTCAGTAAATGGTGCCGTCCATCGTTTATGATGTTGCCCCAACTGGGTGTAGGGGGTTGAATACCAATTCCAAGAAAACTTAAAGCCGATTCCAGAAGGACAATTTCGGCGACTTTTAATGGCGCTATAACCAGTACCACTCCCAGGCAGTTGGGTATAATATGATGATACATAATTCTCCAATGACTGAAACCGAGCCCCTTTGCTGCCAGAATATAGGGGCGCTCTTTGATTGACAGCACCTCTGCTCTTACCAGACGGGCCGTTTCCATCCAACTGGTCAATCCCAAAATGGGAATTAAGTGCCAGTGATTAATATCGAAGAAAGCGATGAGCATGATCAGCAAAAAAATAAGAGGGAAGGCGAGAAAAAAAT
>WJIP01000289.1 GCA_014730185.1 Caldithrix sp.
ACACTTCAGCCTTATCTCATTTTTATACCATCGGATTATACCGGAGAGCGTCGTTATCCGTTAATGGTTTTTCTGCATGGTAGCGGAACGGATGAACGCAGTTTAAGCCATAAAAACGTGCGCCGATTCATACCACCCGGTTTCATAGCCCTGGCTCCCAGGGGCAGAGGTACGTCAAATTGTTTCAGCACTCAGTACGCGCAGCATGATATAATGGAATCCATGCAGGCGGTAATCCATGATTACAGTATTGATACCAATCGTGTTCTGCTAGCCGGATTTTCCATGGGCGGCTATGGGGTCTATCGAACTTACTATGAACAGGGGAAGCATTTTCGGGCAGCAGCGGTTTTTAGCGGTCATCCGGATCTGGCCAACCGCTGGTCCGGGAAAAACAACCATCCTGACTTCAGGCAATCCGCTTATCTTAAGCCTTTCCAAAGTTTACCGATGTTCATATTTCATGGTCAAAAGGATCGCAACACGCCCTTTGAGCTAACTCAAACATTAATCGATCAATTGATTAAAACGGGGGCCCGGGTTACATGGATTATCGAAGAGGAAACCGGCCATAGTTTACCGGAGGAAGCTAATTGGCAGCGTTATTATCGGTGGGTGAAAGATCATTTTTAGCGCGGATTTCCATGTTGACCTGTGGGTATATGTTCCCACCAGAGGAAGGTCCTGCAAACCATCGATAGGAAACTGAAAAATCAGATTGAGATGGCTATTATGATAAGGAAATCAACAAAGATTAACTATGAGATCATTAGGGGATTTCGGTCGCTGTCAACCATTGTAAGGTATGTGTTTTCTGCAATTTGACACACGAGGTTTTTCATGTATATTACGGTTAAACAAATCACTAATCAGGGAAAAATACAATGCACTATAAACTGTTAAGAAACCCGCTTAAGCTAATCGCATTAATTTCACTGCCATGGGTGTTTATTGCAGGCTGCAGCGATAACGGTACGGATACGCTGACCGATAAAGGAACGCTGATGGTGAAATTAACCGATGCCCCTTTTCCCATAGAACAGGTGGACCAGGCACATATCGGTATTTTTAAAATTGAAATCCGCCAAACCGATGAGCAAGACGGCAACCCGTTTCGCACGGTTTGGGCCGGGGATACCACCCTCAATTTCATGGAACTGCGTAATGGTATTACCGCCTATTTGCCGCCGGTGGAACTGCCGGTTGGTTCGTTCGATATGGTACGTATTTATGTGGACTCGGCCGTTATCACCCTAAAGGATGGTTCGATATTCGATATGAAAGTACCCAGCGGAGCACAAACCGGTATTAAGGTGTTTATAAAGCCTGCGATCGAAGTCGCGGGTGGCCTGACGGCAGAGCTGTTGTTGGATTTCGATATGAATAAATCGTTTGTCGTACAGGGCAATCCCCATACGCCTGCCGGTATTAAGGGATTTATTTTCAAACCGGTAATCCGGGCAGTCAATCAATCGGCAGCGGGACGATTTGAGGGTTTGGTTTCCGATACAGCAGACGCTCCTTTGGCTAATGCCATGGTGTGGGCGGAGCAGGATTCGGTGGTGGCCACCGCCTTTACGGATTCCAGCGGCTATTATGCTCTGGTGGGCATGCCTATAGGCACGTATGATCTGTATGCCACCAAAACCGAATACGATACGATTTCCGTAAGTGATGCGGTGATCACGGCCGCCAACCGCACCGAACATAATTTTATTTTAATCCAGCAATAGACATTGTCAATCAAAGCAACATGCTCCGGGAGGCGTTGTATGGTGCTTATACCCGACCCTCACAGGCGGGAACTTTCACATACACCGCCGTTTTTAGGTTAAAACTGGATAGGGCCTTTACTTTGGACGATGCATCAGTCTGTCTTGTAAAAGAATAATGTATTCTGAGTGAGCCATAGCATTTTGCATATTGGTATGAATTCTGCGATGTAAGCATGGATCATTTTTCTGCATCGGAGAAAAGTCAAACTTCTGAAAAATATTTGATCCGGATTGTGAGTCCACTTTAACCGATTTGATTATCCATAAAGACTAAATCAGAAATATAACCACCTGAAACCTACCAATCAATCATTGTCATTTCCCTGCAAAAAAGGCCGCGGATCGTAAATCACTTCCAATTCGGCAATTTTACCGTCGCGCATGGTAAACCACTGGGCATAACGCATGTTGCCCACGGGTCCATGAAAATCCACCAGGGCCGCCACGGCATGGCCCTCAGCCACGATGTTGCATACATCGGCGTATATTTCCAATTCGTCGCCCATCTGACTTAGCCGGTCAATATATTCATCGGCGTTGTTGGCCGACATCAGCGGTCCGCGGAAAGTAAAATCATCTGTCAGAAATTCCCTAACCTGCGTATGACGGGCCTTACCCGAAAAAAAACGGACGAAATAGGTTTGTATAATTTCTTTATTAGTCATGGCCAACCTCCGATTAAATTAACGTAGTCATATGGTATATATGTCGTCCTAAAAAATCAATGTTTTTTTAAAGATTACTCATATCGCAATGCTTCTACCGGATTGGCTCTCACCGTGCACATAACCTGTCAACTTACTGTTAGCAAAGCGATCATGAAGGTCAGGCCAGCCGCTAATAAAAATATAAACCAAGATATTTCAATGCGATAGGCAAAGTTCTGCAGCCAGCGATGCATCACATACAACCGATAGGCCAGGCCAGAAGATTGGCCAATAGAATCGATTTAACAAAATCTTTGGTTAAAAGGGTCCAGATTGTGACGGTCGAGGCTCCCAAAACTTTACGGATGCCAATTTCCTTGGTGCGTAACTGCGCGATAAAGGAGGCCAGGCCGAACAAACCCATACAGGTAATAACCACGGCTAATACGGAAAACGACAGAAATATGCGTTCAAACCGGGCCTCCTGTTTGTAAAGATTATCCAAAACATCATCCTAAAAATGATAGGTGTACGGTATATCCGGATAGTGTTTTGCCATAGATGCTTAACATGACTTATGGTTTGTCGGATCATTTCCATGTTTTCCGTTTTGAGTTTCAGAATGGTTAAGCCGTTACTGAGATGCGACCGGTAAAAAAATACGAACGGCTGAACGCTGGAATGCAGGTATCGTTGGTTAAAATCCTTTACGATGCCGATCACCTGCGCCGCTTTATTGGCGCCCGGATTGGCAAAATTAGTGAATGCGGCGTCAAACGGATCGTCTATGTTAAACGTTTTCACTGCCGTTTCGTTGATAATGCATACCTGCTTGTTGTTGTCTAAATTTGGAGAGAAAAAACGGCCCTCTATTAATTCGAAGTTCATCAGGGAAAGAAAATCGGCATCCACATCGTAATGCAGAAAATAAATTTCACTTTGCCGCCCCTTATAGGTCCACTCTGGCAAAGTATTGCATAGTCTTTCCCATAGGATTTTTATCCCCAAAATATTTTTTCGCCGCTGACTCCGTGATAACAATTGATCCCGGATCATCGAGCGCCGTCCCGGGATGCCCTTTGATAAACGGGAAAGAAAATATTTCGAAGAAGGCGGGTTCAACCAGTAGCTTATCGCGTTCTTCGAATTTTTTGTTCTTGTATTGTAATATACCACTGCCCCACACGAATCGGACGGCATTACGGATTTCCGGAAATTCTTCGATCATCAGGGGAGCAAGCGGACCCGGCGACGCCGGAAGCTACATATCATCGAAATCCATGATAATCCGGCCGATTTTGTCCGACTTCTCATGAAAG
>WJIP01000290.1 GCA_014730185.1 Caldithrix sp.
ATTGTAAGCAGCAGAGAAGTAATTCATTTTTGAGTTGAGTTATAGACATTATCTTGATTTTAATTTCATTGCCACAAAATTATTTGTTTCTTTATAATACCCTAAAAAAATTTTCCAATAAAATATTGAAAAATTTGCAAATTTTATTTAATTTAAAGGTTTTTAAAAATAAAAGATACACTTTCGGATTCTAAATTGATTCTGTATCTTTTAAATGATTCTTTCATCAAAATTTAAGTTAAAATGAGTTATATTAAAAAGATGGGAGGATCTGTTGAAAAGCGAACGACAACCGAAAGTCATAATCTTTACAACGCCGACTTGTCCGCATTGCAATACGGCCAAGCGTTATTTTAAACAAAACAGTATCAAATTCAGAGATGTGGATGTCTCTAGAGATCAAAAAGCCGCTCAGGATATGCAACGCCGAACAGGCCAAAGTGGCGTACCCGTAATTTTGATAAATAACCGACCCGTTGTTGGTTTCGATAAATCTAAAATCAATAGAATGTTAGGTATAAATTAAGGAGGTTGACGTGAAGATTAAACCATTAGATGATCGCGTTTTAGTTGAACAGTTGGAAGAGGAAGAGTCCAAAGTCGGTAACATTATCATTCCCGATACGGCCAAAGAGAAACCGCGGATGGCCAAAGTTGTAGCTGTCGGTACTGATGAAGAGTTAAAAGAAAATGTCAAAGAAGGTGACACTATTATCTACTCAAAGTATTCCGGCGATGAAATAAAGGTAGGTGAGAAAGAATACTTGGTTATCCAACGCAGCGACATTTTAGCCGTTGTTGAATAATCATTATAAAAGGGCTTGTTTAAGCCCTTTTTTTATTCTAACATCCGAATTCTTCGTAAACATTTACCTAACCTGCAAATGGTACATTTTTTTGTTTTAAACACCGTATGAAGTATATTTATTTTTTGCATATCAAATGAAAATCACATCAAGTATACCAGTTTTACTATGAGGTTATCATGCTAAGAAATATGATAATTCGATGGGTTATAAATGCGGCTGCCCTTGCTGTAATTGATCAGTTATTCACTTCTATCTGGTTTGACAGCACCGGATCGTTATTATTAACGGCGATTGTATTTGGTTTATTGAATGCTTTTATAAAGCCGATATTAATTATTTTCACATTACCAATCAATGTACTAACATTGGGTTTGTTTACGGTAATTATCAACGCCATTATACTGGAACTCACCGATTTCTGGGTCGATAGTTTTCATCTGCAAGGCTTTATGGTGGCCATCATCGCTGCTGTTTTAGTCAGCATAGTCAGTGTGATTATGCAATGGATGCTTCAGGACGAGCGACATAACCGGTAATTTAGAATGACATCGTTCGTGGCATTTATTATTTTTCATCCAGGGTTGTAACACCGTCCCATTCTTTAGGCGGTGGTGTTTTACTATATTCTAAACTTCTCCGGTGATAGATCCTGGATGGTTTATCTTCCTTATTTAATTCAATACATCTTGCAAACAGTTTTAGAGCGTCCGGCCACAGCCGCTGTCGATATAACTCCATGGCCCGGTTATATATATCGAGAAATTCTCTAAAATCTTCTGTAAAATCAGTTTCTTTGTGGCCTATTAATTCATACACCGTAATCGGTTTATTTTTTCCTTTCACCCGTAATAAATCGAGGGGCCGTGTTATAAATTGGTCCTTTATCATCACGTAAGTAAATTCACTGATCATAATATTGGTATCATAAAACTTATTAGCCCCTTCCAAACGTGCCCCTAGGTTAACCTGATCCCCCATAACGGTATAGTCAAATACATCCTGTGAACCCATATTACCCACAATAACTTCTCCGGTATTGATACCGATCCGGGCACGGATTTCCGGTTTACCTTCTTTCAGCCAGTTGGTCCGTAATTTACGTAAGTCCTTCTGCATGGCGAGGGCAGCGGAACAGGCCTTAAAGGCATGATCTTCAACAGGTACAGGCATACCAAATTCGGCCATTATGGCATCGCCTTCGAATTTATCTATAATCCCGTTATATTCCAGAATTACATTGGTCATATTGGTAAGGTATTCATTGAGCAATGCCACCAAATCTCTTGGCCGCATCCCTTCGGATATTGTTGTAAAGCCGGCAATGTCTGAAAAAAGTACGCTCACATTACGCTCTTCTCCACCCAAGGTTAAGCTTTCGGGATTGGAAATAATCTGTTCCACAACTTTTTCCGGAACATAATGGGCAAAAGCTCCCCTAATGACCTGTTTTTCTTTTTGCGCCAGTACATATTGATAGATTGTATTACCGGCAAATGAAAACACTACAGCCAGTACGGGCGTTGTAACTTGTAGGATATAATTAAATTGATCAAACATCCAGAAAGTTAAAAACACATAGCCAATGACCATGAAAATCAGAAGCACCACTCCCCCGCCAGCTCTCAATTTTCTGGTGATGACGAAAGCAATCAAGGTTAATAAAACCACAATAAGGAAGGTACCGATCGGGGCCATTTCCTTTAAATACATTTCACTAAGAATGGTATAAATGGCATTGGCATGAATTTCTACACCGGGCATTTCGGCCTTGGCTTTGTTGCCCGAACTCGTCTCGTATTCCAGAAATGGTGTTGGAAAGTTATCATGCAATTCCTGAATAGTGGAACCAATAAGAACAATCTTGTCTTTGAATACTTCATCCTGCTTTAAGCCATAATCCGGATCATCGAACATATTCAAATCAAAATCATCCGCCAACTCGAAATCCTGATCATCAAGCACATTATCAAAAGGGTAATAGGTAAAAGACCGGGCAGGACCGGCAAAATTTATCAGAAAATCAAAATAATGGTATTTGCGTACCTTAACCGAACCCAGATAAAAATACTGTTCATCCTGCTTCAATGGCTGGTCTTTGGGAATGCCCAGATATTCCCGAATGACCTCGGCCGCCAAGGAGGGATACAGTGAATCATGGTGGGATTGAGCAAATAAGTAGCGCCGGTAGAAGCCATCTATATCCGCCTCTATAGCAGCCAGTCCCCAACTACTGGAATCAGTCATAAATCCTTCGTACGGGGTAATCAATGTATTATATTCATATTGACCCATGGATCTTAACAACTTACCGGTTAACACCACATTACTGTTGCGTTGCAGAATTTCTCGAAACAAGGAGTCGTGTTTTGTTCCGTATTTGTCAGATTTATCCAAAATAACATCAATACCGATAACAGCTGCGCCTGCTTCCTGCAGATTTTCGACAATATGGGCATAATAAGAACGGGGCCATGGCCAGCGATGCGGTGTAGATTGTTCGGATTGATCGTCAATAGCCAGAATTACAATGGGTGCTTCTTTAACCGGCATTGGTCCGCGGTAACTGTAGCGCATATCAAGTAATTTTAATTCCAGCGTTTGAAATACAGTGGTAACACCCAAAACATAGGCCAGTAGTATGGAAGCCAAAACAATAACCCCGTAAACCCATATTCTTGCTTTTGGTTGACTCAATTTCATAGTATTATTCCTGCGGAAAGTTCATATTTATCTTGTTGATAATTGAAAAAAGAGGATAATTGCATTCGCCATCATCCTCTCAGCTCTCAATTTCATTGCCTTCTGCAATTGGCAAGCATAATATATATGGCTATGCCAGCAGGGCATTGCCTCAATCATTATAGATTGAATTCGAAGCGCGTGCGCAGTATGGAGTCCTGATAATCCGCACGATCACCGAAATCTATAAAATCATAGCGTAACGTTAATCTGCCATACTCACGATTAATGAGATGAAAACCTGCAGTGTAATTGATGCGATTATATTTTGTGCTCAAATTTGTAACTGTTTCGATGTTTTGATGATTAACATCGAAATACGGACGGAAATCGCTGTTAGCAAACAAATTATGGAAGGTATAATTCAGACCAATAAAAAATTTATTAATATTGGTTTCCGATGCTGTTATATCCTTACCGAAACTACTTTGTGTAATGGAATAGTTAAACCGGGTACGTAAGGGGAAAGCGAACCGGTTACGCAATCCGAATGAATAGATATTGAATTCCGATTGATTGGCCGGATTGGCATCATCGGTCATATCATATTGTGAAGCACTAAAGGTAATCGTATTGGATATGTCACCGGTTATAAAATTATAATTGGTGGATAATCCGATGCGCTGAGTCGTATTATCCTGTGGAATATAAATAACTGCCGAATCCGGATTAACATCATTTTTTCGATTCTGATTGGAAAAAGTTAAAGTAATGCTTGGCAAATTGGTAAACGGAAAATATGAAATAGAGGCGCCCACATCTGTGTTATTTGTGCGGGCCTCTTCACTTGATAAGTTATCCCGGTAATTCTTGAAAAACAGATTCAGGAACACCTGATTACCTATAAGGCGGATGTTATCATTGAGGAAAACACCTTCGATATCCTTGAGCAGATAGGGATTTCCCGGTGCGGTAAATTCTGAATCGATTTTCTTGTATCTGGCCCTTAAAAGGTGATTAAAGTAGCGCAGACGCGTTTCGAACTGCATGGCGAAACTGGGTAGCGGCGATAAGCCCGGACTCAATGTAAGGAAACCGGTATTATCCAAAAGGTTATACAGAGTTTCTGCATTATCACGATCGGAACCTTCCAGTTC
>WJIP01000291.1 GCA_014730185.1 Caldithrix sp.
ACTGTATTGTTTGATTTGATCGCCTTTTAATTCTAAAATATATGTTTTTCCATTCAATGTGATTTCATCTAATCCATCCGCTCCGTGCACCATCATAACATGTTCTGAACCCAGTTCTTTCAGCACATTAATAAGCGGTTGCATTAAGTTTTTGTTGTACACCCCAATAACCTGTCTCTTAATGTGAGCGGGATTGGTTATGGGGCCCAAAAGATTGAATAAATTTCGGGCACCGATTTCCTGACGGGGGCCCAGAGCATATTGACGATTTTTGCGCAGATAAGCTGAAAATACAAATGTGATACCAATGTCATGGAAACACTGTATCATTTGTTTTCGGTTTAACTGAATATGCACTCCCAGTTTTTTTAATAAATCAGCACTTCCGCATCTGCCTGAAACCGAATGATAGCCATGTTTGGCAACTTTTACCCCGGCGCCGGCCGTAACAAATGCGGCGGCGGTGGAAATGTTAAACGTGGACAGATCAGCACCGCCTGTGCCGCAGGTATCTACGGCATTATCGTCTTCCAGCGTAAAATATTTATCATCGGAAGAGACCGCCTCTACAGAACCATGAATTTCGTCTACCGTTTCGCCTTTCATGCGCATCGCCACCAAATAGGCAGATATCTGGGCATCGGTAGCTTTTTGCTGCATAATTTCATTCATCACAGATCGACTCTCTTCCCGGGTTAGATTTTGGCCATCCATCAATCTGGAAATAGCGTTCTTCACAATTATACTACCTTTTGAGTTTGTCATAGATCCTCTTATATTATTGCCGGTTAACCTTACCTTTGAATCGTTGTATCATCTGATGAATCCGACTATCTCTGTTTTTGCTTAAATCAACTTGATGTTCCATGATTTCGAACTTCACGAGGCTTTGTTCTGAGATTACTCTAATTTCTATCAGGTAGTGACCATCCGTCCCGCCACCTATTACCGGTAAGGGATAACCTTCAAGTCTACCTTTATATTGGCTGTGTCCCAATAATAGAAAATCAAATTTTGGATATTTCTGTATCATCGGATTTAACCGTCTCGCCGGTCCGTGATAGATTAATCCATTGATAGTTTGCCGCTCTGGCAAAGAATGATAAACCGAATCAAACCGCCCCCCTTCAAATTTAAGTTGTTCAGGTTGTTCAATAAAATCAAATGCTTTATTATCAAGATAAGATACCAGATTTAATGAAAGGTTATCGGGTAAATCATATCTCTGTACAGTGCTCATTGGTAGATTACTTAACTTAATATTCGTGCCCAGAATGCTGGTGCCGGGCCATAGCCGATAGTTATTTTTTAGTAGGTTAAGTTCGTTTATATCCTGATCACCAAGCACCATTATATCGGGTCTCATTTTTTGATAAATAGACAGAACGGTACGATTGAGTAATGGATAGGGATAAGGATTACAAAAATCACCGCCATCAATAAAAATATGAGGTATGGAGTCCTCTTTCAGTTCCATTAATGTACCATGTAAATAATCCAGTCCTCCTAAAGACGGTTCGGTACAGCGGCAATTCTCTATAACACCGTTAACATTTGCAATATAAAATATACGCCAGAGCGGCTTGTTAGCATAGGTTTTGGAATATAAAGCGGTTAAAATTATAAAAATGATCAAAACGGTTTTGAGGTATTGTATGCGATTACGCATCAAAACCGTTTCACGTCTAAATAGCATTAGCAGCTATCCAATTAATAAGCATGGATTGAATGGACAAACAATATACCACCTACTTCATATCTGCAATAGCCTCTTCTAAATTATCGTAAAGGTGAAATACCTCAAGTAACTTGGTTATTTTGAGTAGGTTTTTAATTCGTTCAGATGCGTTGACAAGTCCCATAACTCCGTCATTATTTTTTAGAGTTGTCATAGCACCAATCAATATGCCCAGGCCCGAACTGTTCATCCAGTCTACTTGGGCCAGGTCGATTAATATTTTCCGATAATTTTGATCAATCTGGGTATGCACCTGATCGTTGATCTCACTCGCTTCCGGTCCTCCCATAATTTTACCGGCGAGCTCAATAATAACAACATCTTCTTGTTTGCTTACATTCACACTCATGGTCCGTGTCCTTTTATTAAGCTAAGCTTTTTTTGTACGCCAATCGACCACAATCGGACTGGCTACATATATTGATGAATAGGTGCCGATCAATACTCCCAGGATAAGAGCAAATGCAAAAGTTCGGAGTACTTCACCACCGAAGAAATAAAGAACCAATACAACGATCAAGGTAGTACCTGAGGTGACAACGGTTCGGCTTAACACTTCATTTATACTCTGGTTAACCGTACCAGGTATATCAAACGCCTTCTTTTTAGAACTCTTCACATTTTCTCGAACCCGGTCAAAAACCACAATGGTATCATTGAGAGAATATCCCACGATCGTCAGCAAGGCTGCAATAATGGGGGCTGATATCTCAATATCTAAGATAGAAAACAGACCCAGGGTTATAATCACATCATGAAACAAGGCAGCAATAGCACCAATGGAAAATTTAAATTCAAACCGCCACATCACATAGAGAAGTATAAGAACCATGGCCCATATAATAGCTTTAATAGCGGCCATAATTAGTTCTCTTCCAATTTGCGGCCCGACTTTTTCCACCCGCTGAACTACAAAATTGTTATTGGGCATAGCTTGTTCAATAACCTGCTGCATAGTGGTTGATAACTCTTCTGTGGTGTATTGTATCCCCGATCGGATGGATACCTCATTTTCGCTACCGAAATGCTTGATTTCGGCTTTGCCATAGCCTCTTGTACTCAAGGCTTCCCGCATATCTTGGATTTTCACCGGCTTGTCAAATTTAAGGTGTAAAAGCGTTCCGCCCGTAAAGTCGATATTGTATCGGGGACCTCCATGTAAAATCAGTGAAACCACCGAAGCAATGATCAGGATCGAACTGATTATATAGCCCATTTTGCGGGTTTTAACAAAACCAATATTTGTATTTTTTAAGAGTCGCATTATCGTTTATTCTCCTTAAAATCTCTATTTACCGCCTTTAGATACTTAATTTTTTAACCGCTCGCTTCTCCAGTGTGAAATCAAATATGGTGCGCGTTACCACAATAGCGGTAAACATACTGGCGGCGATACCGATCATCAAAGTTAAAGCAAATCCCTGAATAGGACCTGATCCAAAACTGTAAAGTACCAGACCAGCGATAAATGTGGTTACATTAGCATCTAAAATAGTTATGAATGCTTTTCCGTATCCTATTTCCAGAGCAGATCGTATTGTTTTACCTCGATCCAGTTCTTCCCTAATACGTTCAAATATCAACACATTTGCATCAACGGCCATACCAATGGTTAAAATAATTCCGGCAATACCCGGCAAAGTCAAAGTGGCGTGAAAATAAGCCATAACCGCCATGATAAATATGATGTTCAAAACCAGGGCCAAATCGGCAACCAAACCGGACATTCGGTAATACAGCACCATAAAGATCATTACAATAACCAAGCCAATTGTGGCCGAAAGACTACCGGCGTTAATGGAGTCCCTCCCCAGTGAAGGGCCTACCGTACGTTCTTCAATGATTTCAACCGGTGCAGGCAAAGCACCAGCCTTTAAAACAATGGCTAAATCGCGGGCCTCATTCATACTCTCCAGACCGGTAATACGAGCCCGCCCGCCGGTAATTTTATTCTGTAATGTGGGTGCCAGGAAAACTTTGTTGTCCAATACAATAGCCAACCGTTTCCCAATATTAGCGCCACTCACTCTTGAAAAAGTGCGGGCACCTTCATCGTTTAAATTTAAACCGACCTCAAATTTACCAATGGCATTGGGATCGTTTTTACTGCCGGTTTGGGGATAGGCATCGGCGATTGTGGCACCGGTTAGCTCTACATTTTTATTCACCAAATAAACTTTATAATATTCATCGTTATAAACCGGTTTAGATCCCCATAGAAATTCGGCATTACCGGCTTCTTCCTGAATTATTTTGCGGATAGGCGCCAATTCTATTAATCGTTTAAACTTGGCTTCTTTATCCACGGGAACGAGCAGAGTTTGTTTGTCGTTTGGGTCAAGCAGGAACATATTTTCTTCAATTAAACGCTCAGTGGAGTCCATTTCAGCAAAGCCTGTTGTATCCTGCAGTGCTGTGGTCGCCGTATCTTCCGCTTCCAGTCCAAACATTTCTTCCAGAGCGGTTGTGGTCGTATCGGTTTCTTCCTTAGTTTCTGCGGCAGTTGTATCCGGTGTGTCTTCAAGTTTGCCCTGTATATAGTTATTAATTTTCTCAGCAACCGTTTGACTGACCATATTGTCTTTTAATAACTGAAATTCCAAAAGTGCGGTGCGTCCAATTAAGTTCCGCACCCTTCCCGGATTGCTCACACCGGCTAATTCCACAATAATCCGGCGATCACCCTGCTTCTGTATAATCGGTTCGGAAACACCGAATTCATCTACCCGATTACGCATGATTTCCAGTGATCTTGTCACCGCGTCTTCGGTTTGCTCGCGCAAATACTCGAGCACATCATCTTCTGTCCGTCGATCAACGCTGGAGAAAAAACGGGCAATATTTAAGCCCTTTTCTTTCAAATTATTGTTAAAGGTGCTTATAAAATCAGCATCTGTCTCTGATACTTCAATTTCCGTTTGTTCAAGTGTTTGATTGAACGCTTCCGTTTTGTTTTTGGCTAATTCATTCAGCAGTTCTTTTACGTCAACTTCCAGGACCACATGCATACCGCCTTGTAGATCCAATCCCAAGTTGATGGACTCCGATTTTAAATCAAAAAATGCTTTCTGATCTTGCAGTTCCATTTGCTGTTTTTCATCTTCCGACATAGCGGAGATTTCATAAGTGGGATATAACTGATAAAGAGCAAGCAGAATGAGGATTGCAATAATGACGAATTTTGTTGTAGTGCTCGACTTCATTAACCGGTTTCCCCTCCGTAATTATTATTGTAAAGTCATTAGTTTACTAAAATTTAAAAGCTTTTAATTTATAAGTATCATTCTCTAATGTCAATTAAAATATTTATCTCTAACCGGCTGCTCATGCATTTTCATTTTATTGTTATTTGATACATTTTCAATATCTACAATCACTTCCAAAACTGCTTTAATGCATTAATGAATCAGGAAATTTCATAGTTGAGGTGTTTCCAACAAAGCCTTGAAAAAATTATTTAAACACTCAAAATCGCAACCTGAATAATATTTCTTTGAACCGGGTTAAAAAATTTGCATCATTGTTTATATTTATTTATGCTTCCATCCATGCAGAGCAAATATCTCAAACATATAAATAATAACAATGAATGGAATGCGTGGTATTGGCATATTTTTTTGCCACAACATTATAGCCACGTGATATAACATTTAATATTTTTCTACACTTAAAGCCCTTCCCTGATATCACGGGGAAGGGCTTTTTTTTATTTTCAGGGGGAAGAATGACCTTTAAAGAATTTAAAAAGCTAGCGGCCGTACATAATATCATACCGGTCTATGAAAAGATTACTGCTGATTTATTAACCCCCGTATTGGCTTATCTCAAAATCAGAGAAAAAAATAATTACTGTTTTTTACTGGAATCGGTGGAGGGCATCGGCCGGTTTGCCCGCTATTCATTTATAGGAAAGAATCCATCTAAAATTTTTTACAATGCAGGTCATGACCTAACTATTATCGAAAATGGCAACAAAAATTTGGTGCAGAAAAATATTTTCCATTATTTAAAAAATGAAGTGGACGCCTTTAATGCTCCCAGTTTGTCTGAATTACCTGATTTTACAGGTGGTCTGGTGGGATATTTAGGCTATGAAAATATCAGCCAAATTGAAGACGTCATCAGTTTTTCGGATCAAAACCAGCTAAACAGTGCTGATTCGTTTTTTGGAGCATTCGACGATATAATCGCTTTTGATCACTACACGCATCACATCATTTTAATCAGCAACACCCGCATCAAAAAAAATTATTCATTACAAAAACTTTTTAATAAAGCTCAGGAAAAGCTGCAACAAATGAAGACTGAATTACGACGGCCGTTGAACTTGAAAATCCAATTCAGGCTCGATTCAAATTCTAAACATGACGATAATCCCGCAAAGTTTTTTGATGTGGTGGAAAAAGCAAAACAAAATATTTATAACGGTGATGTTTTTCAGATCGTGCTTTCCCGTCGATTCAGCTCAAGATATGACGGCGACCTTTTAAATGTCTACCGTGCCCTGCGTATGATCAATCCATCACCTTATATGTACTTTATGGAATTTTTTGATGATTTCCGGATCATTGGCACATCGCCTGAAGATTTGTTGAGTGTGAAAGATGACGTGGCCACTATTCTGCCCATTGCTGGAACGCGAAAACGGGGTAACACGGCTGCATCCGATCAAGCTATGGAACGTGAATTACTCAACGATCCCAAAGAACGGGCAGAACATGTGATGCTCGTTGACCTGGCCCGAAACGATCTCGGTAAGGTCAGTCAATTTAATTCAGTCAGAATTACGGCGGACATGGAAGTTCGGCGTTATTCCCATGTTATGCATATTGTTTCCCGGGTTGAAGGCACATTAAAAAAAGATAAAAATTGTGTTGATGCTCTCATGGCCGCATTTCCCGCGGGCACGCTTACTGGTGCTCCTAAAATCAGGGCCATCCAGCTTATTGAGGATTATGAACATATCCGACGGAATGTTTATGGTGGTGCCGTTGGTTATATGGATTACAATCAAAACCTGGATATGTGCATCGCTATACGCACGCTTTTTGCCGATAAAAATATGGTATACTGGCAAGCGGGGGCGGGAATCGTTGCCGATAGCGATGCAACACTGGAATATAAAGAAATCAACAATAAATCAGCAGTAATGCGATCGGCGTTACGCTATGCGGAGCAGCTTGATGAAGATTTTAGTTATCGATAATTATGATTCATTCACCTATAATTTGGTGCAACTGGTCGGGAAATTTACCTCTGAGATTACCGTTCGACGAAACAACCGGATTTCACTGGCAGAAATTTTGGATTTAAAACCTGACAAGATAATCATCTCACCGGGGCCGGGCAAACCCCAGGATTCCAATATTTCACTGGATGTTATTAAGGAAGCGGGTAAAAATATCCCTGTTTTAGGCGTTTGTCTGGGGCATCAGGGTATTGGCATCAGTTTCGGAGCCCGGGTGACCAATGCACCAATGCTGATGCATGGCAAAAGTTCAACCATCCACCATGATAACCGCACAATCTATTACGAAATACCGCAGGGGTTTGCTGCCGGCCGCTATCACTCTCTCATCATTGAAAAAGATAGTTTACCCCCAGAGCTGGAAATATCAGCCGAATCGCAGGATGGGATTGTGATGGGTGTTCGTCACAAACGTTATCCTATAGAGGGCATACAATTTCATCCCGAATCCATATTAACCCAACAGGGAGAAAGTTTAATCCGAAACTGGGTAGAATTATGATACAAGATATAATCGAGAAAATCGGCGCCAGAGAACATTTATCAAAGCAGGAAGCTTATGATGTAATGTCATTGATTATGACCGGCAAAATCAACGCCGCACAAATCGCCGGATTTTTAGTTGCCTTGAAATATAAAGGTGAAACCGATCAGGAAGTCGCCGGTTTCGCCATGGCCATGCGCGATAAGAGCCTAAAACTAAATCATAATAATGGCAAGGTCATCGATCTCTGCGGCACGGGAGGGGATCATTCCGGCACATTTAACATCTCTTCTACGGCTTCTTTTGTCACGGCGGGGGCCGGGGTAAAAGTAGCTAAGCATGGCAACCGGTCGATATCCAGTTCCAGCGGCAGTGCCGATGTTTTAACAGCTCTGGGGATTCCCGTTAATCTGGAACCGCAGCAATCCCTGAAAGCGCTTACCGAGATTGGCATCACGTTTTTGTTTGCCCCGCAATATCACCCGGCGATGAAGCATGTAGCCAGCGTACGCAAAGAACTGGCTATGAAAACCGTTTTTAACATTCTCGGCCCCTTAACCAATCCCGCCGGTACCAAACATCAGCTGATCGGCGTATATAATGATAAAGCGGCTCAAGTTATGTCCCGGGCGGCTGAGTATCTTAATATGCAAAAAGTATGCTTTGTTTGCTGTGATGGAAGGTACGACGAGGTATTACTGGAACACCCTACCCGGGTCATCGAATATTCAAAAGAAAATGGTGTCAAGACTTTTGATATTGATCATGAAACATTCGGCTATCCGCCTATTGCTACCGATCAGGTTAAAGGTGGTACTCCCCAACAGAATGCCGATATCATGCGCAATATCTTTTATAAAAGAGAGAGAAGTCCGTTTTATTATGTGACTGCCGCCAATGCTGCCCTGGCGTTATACGCCTCCGGTTTTGAAAACGACCTAAAGACCTGCGCCAAAGCTGCGGAAGAGGCCATTTTAAAAGGTGCAGCGGCTGAGAAACTGAACCGTTTAATGGCATTCGAAGCTTGAACAATGAGCATACTGGAAACGATTATCGAATCCAAAAAAAAAGAGGTTCACAGGCTGAAGTCTAATGTTACTCTATCCGATTTGGAGAAAAAACCGCTCTTCCGCAAACCGGTCTACGGGTTTAAAGAGGCCTTGGTACAAGAAGATCATCTGGCCATTATCGCTGAAATAAAACAAGCAAGTCCCTCAAAAGGAGTGTTGCGCGCCCCCTTTGATCCTGTTGCCATTGCCCGCACTTATCAGCAACATCAGGTAAATGCTCTGTCCATTCTTACAGATGAACCTTTTTTTAAAGGATCTCTGCAATATCTGGCTGACATCGCTGCCTTTAAAACTGCACCACTGTTGCGTAAAGATTTTATTATCGATGATTATCAAATTTACGAAGCCAGATCATACGGTGCGGACGCCATTCTATTAATCGCCGAGGTGCTGTCCCGGGAGCAAATCCACGATTTAACCTCAACAGCTCATGCCCTGAATATGGATGTTTTACTGGAAATTCATTCAGCGGAACAAATTGATAAAATCGATTTCAGAATAAACGATCTTATTGGCATTAACAATCGCAACCTGGATGATTTTACGGTAAATCTGAATACCACTCAAATACTGTGCAACAGTATTCCGTCCGGAGTGACTGTGGTTTCCGAAAGTGGTATCCACAACAAAGATGACCTTGAATTCATTAAAAATACACATGCCAATGCTGTATTGATTGGTGAACACTTGATGCGCAGCGTCAATATGGATCAGGAATTAAAACACCTTAAGAAATGGAGCCGGCGTGCGGGTTAAAATCTGCGGAATAACTAACTTGGAAGATGCCGTCGTATGTCAGAAACATGGAGCCGATGCTCTAGGTTTTATCTTTTATCACGGAAGTAAACGTTATATTAAGCCCGAAGATGCCAACCCAATTATTGATATGTTATCCCCGTTTATTGTAAAAGTGGGAGTATTTGTCAACGAAAAAGCCGATACGGTAAATCAAATTGCGGAAAAACTGGGGCTCAGTTTCGTTCAACTGCACGGTGACGAAACACCATCTCATGTCGCACAAATTCGATGGCCGGTTATTAAATCATTCCGTGTGCATCATACCTTTGATTTTGCTGAACTGGCCCCCTATAAACATTGCCATTTTCTTCTGGATACGTATAATCGAAATGACTACGGGGGCACGGGAACCGCTTTTAACTGGAAAATGATTCCCGCTTCGTTAAGAAAGCGCATTATACTGGCCGGCGGAATTTCCCAGGACAATATCGATGAGATTTTCCAAACCATCCGTCCGGCAGCAATCGATCTTTCTTCATCCCTGGAAAGCCGACCGGGCAAAAAGGACCACAACAAGGTGGAATTTTTTTTTCAGCGAGTGAAACAATGGAAAATCAATAACTGAAAATATACAATGATTAATACACAGGATAATTAAATGTATGCAACCTTTATCGGTTTATAAATGGCCGGATGCCAAGGGTAAATTTGGAGATTACGGCGGCAAGTATATACCTGAAACGCT
>WJIP01000292.1 GCA_014730185.1 Caldithrix sp.
ATGGTACTTACGAAAAAATCACGAAAAAAGAACGACTGGTAATCGACCGCGAAAAAGAGAAGCTATTCAGCGTACTCGGTGGTATAGAGGAAATGAAACGCCTACCGGGTATCGTCTTTATTGTGGATACCAATAAAGAGCATATTGCCGTTAAAGAAGCTCGCAAAATGAATATACCCGTTGTGGCCATGGTGGATACCAATTCAGATCCTACCCTGATCGATTATCCCATTCCGGCCAATGATGATGCCGCCAAAAGCATTAGCCTGATGACCAGTATAATAGCGGATACGGTTAATGAAGCCCGTCAGAAAGCCGATGAACAAAAAGCTCTTGAAGAAGCGGCGAAAAGTGAAAAAGAAAGTGCGGCCAAGGAACAGGAAGCCAAAAAAGCAAAAGCCAAACCAAAGGCTAAAACCCAATCTAAAACAAAATCTAAAAAAGAAGAAAAACCATCCGAGCCCGCAGAAAAACAAAAGAAATCTGTAAAAGCTCCAAAGGATGAGAGCGAAGAGAAAGAGAAGACAGCATAAATTAAGGAGTGAATAGAATGGCAGAAATTACAGCTGCAATGGTTAAAAAGCTTCGCGATCAAAGCGGTGTAGGTATGATGGATTGCAAAAAAGCTTTGCAGGAAACCGATGGCGACTTTGATAAAGCTCTGGAAGTGCTAAGAAAAAAAGGTATGGCAAAGGCAGCAAAAAGAGCAGGAAGAGAAGCAAATGAAGGTGTAATAACCTCTTACATACATCCCGGCAATAAACTCGGTGTCTTGGTAGAGGTCAACACGGAAACCGATTTTGTAGCCAATACGGATGATATTAGTGAATTTTCGAGGAACGTAGCTATGCACATCGCCGCTTCCAGCCCTCTGGCCGTAAGCCGGGAAGAACTGGATAAAGAATCCCTAGAAAAGGAGAGGGCGATCCTCAAAGATCAGGCCTTGCAATCCGGAAAGCCGGAAAACATCGTGGAAAAAATCGTGGACGGACGCCTGGAAAAATATTACGGCGAAGTGGTTCTTATGGAGCAGCCATACGTCAAAGACCCAGATAAAACCATAAAAGATTATTTAACCGAAACGATCGCTAAAGTAGGCGAAAACGTTACGATCCGCCGTTTTGCTCGGTTTCGAATTGGAGAATAGTTCATGCCGGAAAATGGGCTGACTTATAAACGCGTTTTAATTAAGCTAAGCGGAGAGTCGCTCGCGGGTGATGAAAAAACCGGGATTAATCCCTCCGTAATGGACCACTTTGTGCGGGAAATTGAGAACGTTCATGCACTGGGGGCTCAGATCGGTATAGTGATCGGCGGTGGAAACATATTTCGGGGCGTCTCCGGTGAAGCGCGGAAGATGGATCGGGTTGCTGCAGACCAAATGGGTATGCTGGCGACGATTATTAATTCCATTGCCCTTAAAGATCGTCTTGCAAGACAAAACATTCCGGCCTGCATTATGTCGGCCACCCAGATGAGTGCATTTACTGAGTATTTTACCGTAGACAGCGCCAGGAGACACTTGAGCAATAATGAAGTGTTAATTATGAGTGGCGGAACCGGTAATCCGTATTTTACCACAGATACAGCGGCTGTTTTGCGGGCTGTGGAAATTGGTGCGGATGTGATACTAAAAGGAACCCGGGTGGATGGCGTTTATAATGCCGACCCGGAAAAGGTAGAGGATGCTATTAAGTTCGATGAATTAAAGTACGTGGAAGTGTTGAAAAGAGAATTAAAAGTAATGGACTTGACGGCCATCACTCTTGCTATGGATAATAAATTGCCAATCATTGTTTTCAATTTTGATAAAGCAAATAATCTCAAAAGAGTTTTATTAGGTGAAAATATTGGAACTAAAGTGCAGGGGTGATCTATGGATGTTAAAGAAATTAAGAAAGACGCCAAAACACGTATGAGTAAATCGGTGGAAAGTTTTCATAATGAACTTCATAAAATTCGTACAGGCAGAGCGACACCGGGTCTTTTAGATGGCGTTAGAGTGGAATATTACGGACAGCGTGTGCCCATTAATCAGGTTGCTACCATTACTGTTCCCGAGCCGCGACTCATTATGATTCAGCCATGGGAAAAAAAGATGCTGGCCGAAATAGAAAAGGAAATTATGAAAGAGGATTTGGGATTAAATCCCAATAATGATGGACAGGTTATTCGTTTACCTATTCCGCAACTCAGTGAAGAACGGCGTAAGGATCTTGTCAAACTGGTTCACAAGTTTGCAGAGGAAGCCCGGATTGCGATCCGTAATATCCGGCGGGATGCCAATGACCAGCTTAAAAAGATGGAAAAAGACAATCAGATTTCGGAAGATGAATTGAGTGTGGAACTGGATGAAATTCAAAAAGAAACCGACGATCACATTAAAGAAATCGATGAATTTATGGAAGCAAAAGAAGAAGAGATCATGCAAGTGTAAAATAAGTGATTAAAATTCTGGATCTAAAAAACAAAATTAAAAAGCCGGATAAATCAATATTCGGCTTTTTTTATACAAAGGATTGAAATTTCAGTTAATAATACATAACCGTTTGTTATCGCATCAACACTTTCATGAAATACAAATAATATATAAAGCCCAACTTCTCTATAAGGATTAAACGTTGTACATAAAAATGTTGGCCAAAACACAGCACTTTTGGCATTGAATATCAAATCAGATATTAATTTTCACAATGGTTGAAAATAAATTTATAATTGATAAACCAAATATTTGATATGTAACACACTGAACCCGGGTTTGAATATTTAATATGCATTCAGTCTGCAATAGGTATTGTCTATAAAAAGTATATTTTATTTTAGATAAAGTCATTAAAGGAGATCATCCGGTTGTTAGCTGAGGCACAAATCAAAGAGAAGGTTGCCGTAAAAAAAGTCCTTATCATAGGTTGGAATGTTGAAGCCGTAAGTTTGTACGACCTTATTATAAGTGTTCCGGCTTTAGGTTATGAGGTTATAGGTTTCATTAAGCCTGATGGACCTGGAAAAGATAAGTATTATAAAAATATACCGGTTTTAGGTGATGTCGATAACCTATCTCTAATGATGAGAAACTATGATATTG
>WJIP01000293.1 GCA_014730185.1 Caldithrix sp.
CTGTGGTCCTCTTCGCCTTCCAGGGTAACCGTACCGGAAATGGTAACCGTATCATCGCCCCCGTTCGGCGAACTGCACCCCAGCCACACCAGTCCAATTAAAACACCTATAAATATATTAAAATACCTACTCATAATCATCCCACATTTCCTATGAAATAAAACATCTACTCTTTTTCATAAGGGTAAAGTGATTTCTCTGCTTCTTTTATAAGATTATCGCTAATTGCACTGCCCTTCCAAATCCCTGCTAAAGAGGATTTTTCTTTTTTTGATGAGCTCAACTTTAACTCCGTATTAAACAAATGGATTATTTTATATATAGCTTTATGGTGTTCTGACGGTATCGATTCGAGTTCTTTTAATAACTTTTTTTTATATATTGTTGCCATATTATTACCACAGCCTTCAATTTTTTGTAGTTTTGTTATCTTTGCAATTTTTTTAAGCCAATATATGTTTTGTAACATGCTGGTCAAATACGGTTTCCTGCCTGCCCCTATGGGGATTTGTCAACAGGCCGTTAGCGTTCTTATCGGGTGAAATCCTGGAGGATTTTATCCCGATTTGTCAACAGGAAGTTGACGTTCTTATCGGGATTACTTATAACTTCAATCATGCCTCTTGCTTAAGCCGATTGTTTTTGGTGAGCAAGCGGTAATTTATTCAGAATAAGTTCTTTTAAATCCAACTTTTGACCGGCATTATCGATATCGATACCCACAATATTTCCATCTTGATCATAATCCACAACCACACCTTCTGATATTTCAACGCTGTCTGTACTGCTTTTGGATGACAGATCAATATATAGCGAATCGGTCTCAGGGTAATAATTTAATTTCATGGCTTAAACCTCCTGTCCGGAAAAGCATTATGGATGGTCTTTTGGTCCTCCAGGGTAACAACCCGTAATACCCGCCCATCCAACTCCTCAACAATTCCCCAAAAACGATAACGATTGGTTTCCTGCTTTTCAACTTTAATGGGGTTTTGAATAATTCGTATACACCATTCTTTTTGAATATAAGGTCGCTTTCTGAGAACTTCGTTCTCAAAATATGCCGTAAATGTATAGCCTTTTTTATTGTTTGCCAATGCGTGCTTTTACCTGTGGTGAAGCCATTTGATAGTCAAGATTTATTTCATTATAAACGCTAAGTCGTTATCTGCATTAAATCACAACGTTTATACTTTTCCAACAACCATTATGATATCAGGATGATATCATCCCGCGGGTTCCAGGGAAGGAACATACGCGGGATTTCTCTTGACATCTTTGAAGATGTCATCCAAATTTGTCAACAGGCCGTTGTCGTTTTCATCGGGTGAAATCCTGGAGGATTTTATCCCGATTCGTCAACAGGAAGTTGACGCTTTTATGTGGATTACTCTGGACTTGTTACTTATCCCTTGTCCCTACAACCGTCGTCGCAAGCGCATATCCAGGTACACAAACACCACCATACACCCCGCAAACAGCACCGTATGGATGGACGCCACCTGGCGCATGACTACGATGGGTCCCAGATTGAGCGCACCGACAATGAGGGCCAGCCACCGAATGATTTGAAAAAACGTCCGGTAACGGCGGATAAGCCGGTACATTTTGATGGCCATAATGGTCTCCTGTGGTGTGCCAATGGATTCAATCCCGAATACCAAACCGACCGTTCCCTGTCCTGAAAAATGGCTGAAGGATGCTTTAAATACAGCTCCGCCCCGTTAATTACATCGCCGTAAGCGGGGATGCAGATCCGCGTGCGTCTGCAAAACTATGTTGATGTTACCGGTGACGGACTATTGGCATGGCGCCGTTCACCGGCCGACGATCCCATCGATCGTTAATTTATACCTATTTGCGAAAATCGCAATGGTAGCAGGTTTCGAGCGATCTCCATGGGCCATAACCGGCTCCCCCGCTCTGTTGTACGTTAGGTTGACTCCGTGGTCAAAAAATGCATGGCCTGCGATCAATACAGAATTCGTTTAAGCTCTTCAAATTATTATAATTAAAGAAATAAAATTAACCCATCCCGGCCTTAAATTCAACCCTTATTTCTGCCCTGCCGATCTGCAGGATATCTACACTTCTATCCCCGTTTAACGTGTAACCTTGGCCTTCTGACCTTTGATTTCTTTTTCCACTCTGTTCCGGCAACTTTTGCCATCCTGTCAAATCCTGGATGATTTGATCCCGCCGTTTCAATGGATTGAATTTAGGCGGGGGATGATTTGATCCCGCCGTTTCAATGGATTGATTTAGGCGGGAGATGATTTGACTATCCCGGGAGATATCATCCCGCGGGTTTCACGATGAAACGCAACGCGGGATTTCCTGTTTACTCTTTACTCCCCGCCTTGCAGGATCTCCGCTGCCCTCCGCCTTTTCCGGTTCGCCTAACTGCCTACCGCATCCTCTTCCTTATGATCCAGACAGCGTAACACCCCCGGCTCCGTTTCCCGGTAGCGCCATCCGCTTTTAGGGCAGATCATAATGCCGTCGGCATCGGCCTGCGACAGACGGGCGCCATGCCGGCTCATCCAGCCCACCCGTTTGGCCGGTACGCCGGCCATCAGGGCGTAATCCGGTACATCCCTGGTGACCACAGCCCCGGCGGCGATAAAGGCAAACCGGCCGAGAGTGTGGCCGCAAATGATGGTGGCATTGGCCCCGATGGACGCCCCGTAGCGCACCAGGGTTTTCACATAAAAATCGCTGCCCCGCTGCGGAAACTCCACCCGCGGATCGACGATATTGGTAAACACCATGGACGGACCGCAGAATACGTATGGTTCCAGCTCCACCCCTTCGTAGATGGATACATTGTTCTGTACCTTACAGTAATCGCCGATGGTTACGTTATTGCCCACATTCACGTTCTGGCCGAACACGCACTTTTTACCGATGCGCGCCCCGGACTGGATATGACTGAAATGCCACACCTTACTGCCCGCCCCGATGTGCACATCATCATCCACATACGCCGATTCATGGACAAAATAATTGTTATCGCTCATTGAAAGGCCTCACTTGTTAAAACCGCAATTAGAAAACAGTAAACCGAAATTCGTTCAATGGAAACTTAACGCTCGTGGTTTTCTGCTTGCTGATTACCCTTTTCTTCCCGCCTTGCGGCATCACTATTATCTGTCTTCTATTTTCTTCTTTACCAACGGATGCACCGCTCCCGTGCGCCGGACGGGGGCATGGCGGATGTTATGGGCCAGCTCGATGCTGGGCCGGGCCTCTTCGATGCCGAAAGCCTTCCCTTCAAGCACGTCTTCGTACACCCGCGTGTGTAAATCGGTGAATCCCCCGGAAAATTCCACTTCTTCCCCGTCGATGGTAATGGACCGGAAGGTGGTTTTATTCTGCTGCATGGCTTTGTGCGGCAGATCGCTGCGGTCCAGAGACAGAAACCAGTGTACGTTAGCCCCTTCCAGCTCTATGAATCCGGCGGATTTTTTGTGGTCGGCATAATGCACTTCGCTGTGCTGCATGGGACCGAAAATCCACATCAGCATATCAAAAAAATGGATGCCGATATTGGTGGCCACGCCGCCGGATTTTTCCATATCCCCTTTCCAGGAATAAAAATACCATTTACCCCGGCTGGTGATATAGGTCAGCTCAATATCCGCCTTTTTCTTTTTCCCTTCTAACTTTTCCCTTTTTACTTTTAATTGTTTAATCGCCGGATGCACCCGCAGTTGCAGCACGTTATAGATGCGCCGGCCGTATTCCTGTTCCACTTCCTGCAGGGCATCCAGATTCCAGGGATTGAGGACCAGTGGTTTCTCGCAGATAGCATCGGCATCCACCCGCAGAGCAAACCGCATGTGCGCGTCGTGCAGATAGTTGGGCGAGCAGATACTCACGTAATGGATTTCCTCCCCCCGGTCGTGCCGCCGCAGCATATCCACGTGACGGTCGAAGCGTTCGAATTCGGTAAAGAAATCCACATCGTAAAAATACTGATCCAGTACCCCTACCGAATCGGCCGGATCGACGGCGCACACCAGTCGGTTTTGGGTGTCTTTAATAGCTTTCATGTGCCGCGGGGCGATATAACCGGCGGCACCGATCAGGGCAAAATTTTTCATGGCTTTGCTCGTTGTTTGTTAGGTGTCCGGCTGCTTGCGATATGAACATCGTCGCCATAGCCGGTTTTACGGTTTATGATTATCTTGTTCATATTCGGTAGCAATGGCCAATTTCTTGAGTCGGGTTATTGGTAAAAAGATGTCTGTTGAGTGGGGGAAAACAAGCCCCTGTCGATGGATAGGTAACGTTATATAAAAGTTGATCGCACATCCTTATAATGATCGAACCATAGTTTAAACGGATTACATCGGTATAAGCAATGATGCCTTTAAAAATAAGGGAATAATTTAAGAGCGGAATTTCCTTATGCAAATAATTTTTACCCCCTTCACCGCCGGGAGATGGGGAATACGCTTCTGTACATGAATGATTCTTTAACCGCTGATTTGTGCCCTGTCAGCTTGACTTTTAAGGCGGAAAACAATACTTTCATCCTCTTTTGTTTTAAGGAATGCGTTTCTCTTTTCGCGCTACCATGGCGCCGTTCATGGCATCATGTGCTCTTCGTCAGCATCAATGTTGCGTCATCCCCAACTTGTTTCGGGACCTGCTGACAGCGCATTAAAAAAAAATAGATTCCTGCTAAAACCATGCAGGAATGACATTAAATTACGTCACGTCATCCCCAATGGGGTTCGGAGTTCAATGCTTAAAATGATAAACAACCATCATGGGTGCGCGGGAGTAAACAAATAAATCAATGCAATCGTTGTTCAACATCTTGGATTGACTCAACCATCACATAAGGAGTGCATTATGAGCAGTACACTGGTTCCGCCCCATGGCGGGCAACTGAAGCCACTGATTCTGCAGGGCCAAGCCCTGGAAAACGAAAAACAGAAAGCCGCCGGACTACCTGCGGTACGAATGAATTCCCGCGAAACCTCCGACTTGATTATGCTGGCCCAGGGCGCCTTCAGTCCTCTGGACGGTTTTATGGGTAAGAGCGATTACAGCACCGTGGTTACCGACATGGTGATGCAAAACGGTACCCTGTGGCCAATCCCCATCACCCTGTCCGCGTCCAAGGAACAGTCCGCGGCCATCAACGAAGGGGACGAAGTAGCCCTTGTCGATGACGAATCCGGTGATATTATGGGTACCATGACCGTGCAGGAAAAATTCGATTACGATAAAAAACACGAAGCCCGAAACGTGTTCGGCACTGAGGATGAGGCCCATCCCGGCGTGGCCAAAATATATAATCAGCACGATGTATACCTGGCCGGACCGGTTAAAGCATTGAGCGAAGGGCCCTATCCTGACCGTTACGGCGCTTATTACGCCCGCCCGGAGCAAACCCGGGCCATCTTCGCGGATCGGGGCTGGAACAAGGTGTCCGGTTTTCAGACCCGTAATCCCATCCACCGTTCCCATGAATACGTTACCAAAATCGCCATGGAAGTCAGCGACGGTGTACTCATTCACCCCCTGGTGGGCAAACTGAAACCCGGCGATATCCCCGCCGAAACCCGTATGAAATCCTATGAAGTGTTGCTGGATAACTACTACCTGCGCGATAACGTGGTTCTCAAGGTCTATCCCATGGAAATGCGCTACGGCGGTCCGCGGGAAGCCGTTTTACACGCCATCTTCCGGCAGAACTACGGCTGCAGCCATCTGATCGTCGGCCGGGATCATGCCGGCGTGGGCGACTATTACGGTCCCTTTGACGCTCAGAGTATTTTCGATGATATTCCGTCGGATAAACTGCATATTCAGCCCCTGAAAATCGACTGGACCTTCTGGTGCCATAAATGCGACGGCATGGCTTCCATGAAAACATGTCCGCATGAAAAATCCGACCGGGTGATGATCAGCGGCACTAAATTGCGGGATATGCTGTCCAACGGTGAACGTCCGCCTAAGGAATTCAGCCGGCCGGAAGTTATCGATGTGCTGATGGACTATTACCGCAGTCTGTAATACCGGAAAAAATCAGAAGGTCACGACGTGATTTACGTGAGGGCCTTAGGACAACGATAGGCCAAGTACCCCAGGACCCGGACGTATGCAATAATGGAATGGAGTCGGTAAACTGAAAACAAATTATGGCTGAAGTTTTGTACGACTACTTTATTTTTCACAGCCAATCTTTCGGTTTCCGCCAATCAGGACCCTTAAGCTATTCCGGCTGCAAGGTTTTTCGTCCGTTACGGGTAATGCAAACGACACATAATCAGAACCAATAAGGAGCAACACAACATGACCGATCAGAAAGCAACCAATATCACCTGGCATCAGGCCCAGGTAAACCGGCAGGATCGCCAGAAACTACTGAATCAGAAAGGCTGTGTTATCTGGTTTACCGGCCTGTCCGGTTCCGGTAAATCCACCCTGGCCCACGCCGTGGAACGCCAGCTTTATGAACAGAACCATCTGACTTACGTGCTGGACGGGGACAATATCCGCCACGGATTGAACAAGAACCTGGGGTTTTCGCCCGAAGACCGGGAAGAAAATATCCGCCGTATCGGGGAAGTGGCCAAATTGTTCACCGACGCCGGGGTCATCGCCATGACCGCCTTTATTTCGCCCTACCGCGCCGACCGCGATAAAGCCCGTGCTCTGGTGGAAGAGGGCACATTCATCGAAGTGTTCGTGGATGTTTCACTGGAAACGGCCGAAAAACGCGATCCCAAAGGGCTGTATAAAAAAGCCCGCGCCGGTGAAATCAAACAGTTTACGGGCATCGATGCCCCTTACGAAGCGCCCGCCCATCCGGAGGTGGTAGTGGATACGGACCAACAATCCCTGGAAGAGTCCACCCAAACCGTACTCGATTATCTCAAGGAACACAAAATTATTTAACCGTATCCGATGCTGTACATTACGCTGCTGTCCGCCGAACATGGCCCGGGCAGCAGTGTTTTTCCCCTGATCTCCCACCTTATCCCGGCTGCGAATGCGTATGTCCTATACCCAGGGTTTAAGTTGATAATGCATTGCAAAACAAATTAGAAATTTGTCTGCACACCGGTTATATTGCCGCATTACTGAAAAAAATCGATTTTTTGAATATGGACAAGTTTGCAATCAATGATGGAGAAATCTATGCAACCCTTACAATTGCGGATACGGTTTCTCAGCGTATGTGTGTTGTTCAGCGGTTTGCTGTTCAGCCAGGAAACCCACAACCTGACTTTACCCAAATGCCAGCAAATCGCTACCCGGAACAATTACCAGCTGCGCACCCTCCAAGAGGATTTCCGCATTGCCGAATACGAACTGAAAGCGGCTATCAACCGTTTCAAAACCAACGTGGAACTGCGTCTCACGGCCCCCGACTACAGCGAAACCATCAGTAGTCTGCAGGATAGTACCGGCACCAATTACTTCCCCATTAAACAGGCCAGCTATTCCGGCAATGTACGCATCAATCAACCCTTACCCACCGACGGTCAGGTGTATATCAGCTCCGGGGTGTACCGGATCGAAGATTACTATAAAAACGAGCAATCCACCCGTTTAAACACGCGCATTGGTCTGGAACAGCCCATCGAAGCCCTGTATGCCTATAACAACATTCAATCCGCATTGCGTATGGCCCGACTGAATTATGAACTTTCCAGCCGCCGCCTGACCCGAGCCCGCCTGGACCTCAATTACCAGATCGCCCAGGCCTATTACGGTTTGCTGCAGGCCTTTGAACGGGAAAAGATTGCCCGCCAGACCCTGAACCTTCAGGAGGAAACCTACGAGCTGGCCCGTAATAAATACCGGGCCGGTGTCATCGCCGAGGTGGAAGCCCTGCAGATGGAAGTGGACCTGGGTGAAGCGGTTAACAGTTACGACCTGGCAGTGGCCGCCCGCCAGGAAGCCGCCAACCGCCTCAAACAATTACTGGCCATCGATCTGTCCGATTCCCTAAAAGTGGCCAGTGAACTGGATTATCCTGTGGTCACCGTCAATTTGGATACGGCTTTAACGTACGGCCTCAAAAACCGTCTGGAAATCCGCGAGCGGGAAATCAGTCGCGAACAATCCAAAATCGATATCAAAAGCACCAAAGTGCGCCATCAGATTACCGGTTCTATTTCCGCTTACTACGATTTTATCGGCGTGGATCAGCGGGCCGATGATTTCCCCCTGAGCCATAATTTTGAAAATGCCTGGCAGGAACTGAAGCGACGCCCCGGCAATCGCGGTGTAGCCTTAACCATCAATATTCCCCTGTGGGACTGGGGCGTCAACAAAGCCCGGGTGCAGGCCGCCGAAGCCCGTCTGCGTAAAGCGCGTATGGCGCTCAAGGAAGAGAAGATTACCGTGGAACGGGATATCCGCAACAGCGTCAATGAAGTGCGCAGCAGTTTAAAGCGATTGCAACTGCTGGAGAAAAATGTGCAGGTGGCCGAACGCAGTTTCAACATCAGCCGGGAGCGTTTCGCCAACGGCGATATTAATAGTCAGGCGCTGGCCCTGGACCGCAACCGGCTGAGTCAGGCCTATAATTCCCGTTTAAGTGCTCTGATTACCTATAAACTGGCACTGTCCGATTTGAAGCGTAAAACCTTTTATGATTTTCAGGGCAAGCGGGAAATCACCGGCTCGTCATCCCCGGGCATGTAAAAACCAATGGAAGGCTAAGCTCCCGCATTCTCCTTAAACAGATCCTGGCATTTATGAGTTTTTTGGGAGACGGGGTGAAAGTACTCATCGATTAATTAACAGGACCTCTATACCGTCATGGCGAACGTGTTTCGCCATCGATACCAGTGGGAGGTACCTGGCTCACCCGCATGTTCTTATGAGCGTTGCTCAAACTTTTACGGTTGGAATTCCTTTTTTTGCAATCGTATCCGCTATCTTCAGGCGCCCCTTAAATGGCGGATATCATCGATGGCCCCCAATACCAACAGTTTATCCCCCGATTGAATAACATAATCCGCGCCGGGCACCACACCGGGGCGATTGGCGATGCCCTTACCATCATCCATACGATTTTTGATCAGAATAATTTCCACATTGTATCGTTTGCGAATAGAGAGTCCCCGAATGGTTTTACCGACAAAATGGGCCGGCGCTTCCAGCTCCACAATGCGATAATTTTCGGACAGCTCCACTTCACGATCGCCATCCACGGCCGAAACGACACTGTGCACGCCGCCGGCCAGATCCCATTTGAAAATCTCCCGGTTGTAGGCATCGATCACATCCTTGCGCTGCACCGATCCGATGACCCGCTGGCTGTCCCGGCTTTGCAGAACCGGCAGCTCATCCACGTTGTACCGTCCGAACTGGTGCATAACCAAATCCAGATTATCATCGGGATACAATCGGGCCGGCGGCGGCTGGGCCAGGTCGGAAGCGATGACCAACTCCGACAAATAATCTTCATCGTGCAAAAATTCTTTCAATTCCAGCATGGATACAATACCAATCAGCCGCTCATCATGGTCAATCACAAAATATTCCTGATGCTGACTTTTCATCATGGCCCGGATGATATTATGGAAAGAATAATTAAACGGAATCCGTTCAATATCGGTTTTTAAAATATCCCGCACAGAAAGGCTGCGTAGCACATTGATATCCTTGCCCTCGAAAATATTGATGCCCCGCCGTACCAGTTTCATGGTATACATGGATTCCTGTTTCAAATAGGTGGCAATGAGTACCGATACAATACACGACACCATCAGCGGTGGAATAATGTGATAGTCATTGGTTAATTCAAAAATGATCAGAATGGATGTTATGGGCGCGTGTGTAGCTCCGGCCGCAACGGCCCCCATGCCAACCAGGGCATAAGCGCCGGCCTCCGCCGTTATATCGGGATATAACAGATGAGCCTCTTTCCCGATCAGACTGCCCAGCATGGCCCCTATAAATAAGGATGGAGCAAAAATCCCTCCGGAACCGCCCGAACCCAGTGTGGCGGAAGTGGCTACAATCTTGGCCAGAATCAACACAGCCAGCAGCCAGCGCACATCCCTTCCCCATAGCGCTTCGTTAATCGACTCGTAGCCCACACCGTACACCTGGGGAAATAACAGGGCAATGCCCCCCACAATAAGGCCGCCGATGGCCGGCTGCAGATACGGCGGGATGTGCTTGATTTTATCAAACCATTCTTGTGATTTATATACGGAAACAATAAAGAACACCGCCAGCAGGCCGGCCAGAATGCCCAGAATGGAATAGGGAATTAATTCCATAGGATGTACAAAATGATAGGCCGGCACATCGAAAGCCGGTAGGTCGCCGATATAATGCCGGGAAATCACCGTTGCAATCACGGAGGAAATGACGATGGGGCTGAAATAAGACAGGGCAAAATCACCGACAATGACTTCCACGGCGAATAGAGCTCCCGCGATCGGTGCATTAAAGGTGGCGGCGATACCTGCGGCCGCTCCGCAGGCTACAAACGTGCGCAGACGCCGCACCGACACATTCAAAAACTGACCCAATGCCGAACCGATGGCCGACCCGATTTGCACAATCGGACCTTCCCGGCCGGCCGACCCGCCGGATCCAATGGTAATGGCCGCGGCCGCCGCTTTAGCCAGAACTACCCGTGGCCGGATACTGCCACCGCGGATAGCCACCGATTCCATGACCTCCGGAATACCGCTGCCCCGCACTTCCCGGGCGATGAAATGCACAATCGGTCCCACAATCAGCCCCCCGACCGTGGGCACCAACAGCTTCTGCCACCAAGGCAGGGCGGCAATCCATTCCAGCGAATACGCATCAATCTGAAACGATGTATGGTGGATTAACTTGATCAGAAAACGGAAAAGGATGGCCCCGAACGCCCCCAGAATACCGATGGCAATGGCCGCCAGGACCATAAAAATATGCTCCGCCCGGCGCAGTCGGCCAAAGGCCCGGATCAACAGGTGCAGGTAGTAAAGCCGGATGCGGTTGAATTGTCGTTTTATGCGCTGAATTTTTATTGTCATGAATCCGCCATTCGTCTGATTTTAGAAAAAAGTAATAAATTCGGGACAAAAATGCATAGATTTTAACATACAATGTGAGTAAAACATGTTCTAAATCAAATATAATGAACAAGAAAATGTGAATACTTGCAATCCGAATAAAATTTTATCAAACTTCGTTATACGAAACAATAAAAACAATGAATGGGTAAGAGTTGTGTATAAGCTACTTCTTTTTATTCTTTTCAGTATAAATTTCCTTCTGGCCGAAACCATTACCATTACACATCAGAAGGATGGGCTGCGCCTGCATAGCAATCCGCGGGGTAAGTACAATGTTGAATATGCGGATATTCAGAATTTGTCTCATCTTGATACCGATTACGGATCGCCGGATGTGCCGGTTTATGTTTACCGGGTAATCCTTGAACATGGTCAGACGGTCAACCATTGGCAAATCCAGCATATCGATAAAGAGATGCTGGATGGAACCTACGCTGTGCAGACCAAACGGCCCCAGTGGCGGCAGGATAAGGATGTTGAAGCTCCACCAAAAACAGCCCGGCCCAAAACGGAAAACGGTCTCTATCCGTCTAAGGTTGTCCAATTTTTGGGCATCAAACATTTTAAAGGTCGGCCCATTGCCCATTTTGCCGTTTCGCCTGTGC
>WJIP01000027.1 GCA_014730185.1 Caldithrix sp.
GATGAATACTACGGAAGAGGATGAGGTTGGACTACTGGTGGTCCATGGTGCCACGGATGCTCCGGCGGTCGATGTTATTGCTCGTGATGTAGCAACGCTGGTTAGTGCTGCTTCTTACCGAGATATTACAAATTACATCACTGTACCTGCTTCCAATTATACGTTGGATATAGCAGCAAGCTCGAATGCGGAAGCCCGCATGGCTTCTGCAACTGAAGGAGATGTTGTTGCTTCTTATGACGTCGATTTATCCGGTTACGGCGGTAACACGGCCGTGGTTTTTGCTTCCGGTTTTTTGAGTGCTGATGAGAATAATCAAAACGGTGAAGCTTTCGGTTTATACGGCGCTACCCCTGAGGGTGATGTCATTGAATTTTCGACGGTAACCTCTATCGAAGACAAAGTGTCTGGTGTTGTGACGGAATATCGTTTGAATCAGAATTATCCGAATCCTTTTAACCCTGAAACAACCATTTCTTTTAGTTTGCTAAGCAGACAGAATGTTACCCTAAAAGTTTATACGGTAACCGGTCAGGAAGTGGCGACACTGGCAAATGAAACATTTGATGCCGGTGCACATCAAATCAGATTCAATGCTTCTGAATTGAGCTCTGGCGTTTATTTCTACCGTATCGAGGCTGGTGATTTTGAGTCTATTCGCCGCATGATGTTGGTTAAATAACTTGTTGATATTTGTGAACCTGGCGGAATAATTTCCGCCAGGTTTTAGTATATATAAGTTATATAGATAACTTAAGGAAAAAGATATGAATTATTTAAAAGACAAATCGGTTAAAAGTACTTTTAACTTTGCCAAATCTCAGACCGCTCATTATTCAAAAAGTTTTTTTCTTTCTTCGGCTATGCTCCCTAAGGAAAAACGCTGGGACACGTATGCCCTGTATTCATTTTGCCGCTATGCCGATAATATTGTGGATAATCCGCGTAACCGCTCGGTTATTGAACTTATTGATGAGGTGGATTATCTGGCAAAGGAAATCAAAATTGCTTATCAGAGGGGAGAATCAGAGCATCCCATATTAAAACCCTTTATTATTGTAGCTAAAAAGCGCGGCATTCCCATGCAGTATCCTCTGGAATTGCTGGAGGGTGTAAAGATGGACTTACAGAAAAACCGCTACGAAACTTTTGATGAGTTGTATCTGTTTGCCTATCGGGTAGCTGGTGTGGTGGGATTGATGATGAGTTATATTTTAGGATTCTCAACCACCGATGCTTTGAAGGAGGCGGAAAAATTGGGGATTGCTATGCAATTGACCAATATATTGCGGGATATTCAGGAAGATAAGAATATGGACCGGATTTACCTGCCTATGGATGAAGTACAACGATTTAATTTAACCGAAGATGACTTTTTTCAGGAAAAAATGTCCCACAATATGCAACGTTTTATGCATTTTCAGGTTAAACGGGCTCACAAATATTACCAGGAGGCTGAAAAAGGTATCAAACATTTAACACCAAACACACAATTTGCAATTTATTCAGCCAGCCGGATCTATCATGGTATTCTATTAAAAATTGAGGCCCGTAACTTTAATCCCTTTCTGGGAAGGGTCTTTGTAAAGCAATCTAAAAAATTTGGTATTCTGGCCCGAGAGATCTTAAAAACGAGATTAATCAGACCCGCCATGGCCATTTTCCTATAGTCCAAAAAAGGCTTATATTGAATTTTGATTATTGACGACGGATATCGTATATCATGGGAACATTGTATCGTGTGATTGTAAAATTCTTCTTAATCTGGTTTCTCATGTTGTTCAGTGTCACATCAATGTTGGCTCAGTCTACCGGTACGATACAAGGTAAAGTTCTGGATAGTAAAACCAGAGAGCCTTTGGTCGGCGTCAATGTTTCCGTAGAGGATTATGCCTTGGGCGCCTCGACAGATGGATCAGGCCGATATGTTATCAGTAATGTACCGACCGGTACACGTCGTTTAGTATTTTCTTATGTCGGTTATAAGGATCGAAATGTTACCGATGTAATGGTGATGTCCACTCGCCCTGCGGTTCTGAATGTACAACTCGACGAAAAAGTGTTCGAAAGCGATGCGATTACTGTAACCGCTGGTTATTTTGTTGAAGAAGAAAAGACACAGACCAGCACCATTGGATTATCCAGGGAAGAGATACGTCGCTTTCCGGGAGGTTTCGAAGATGTGGTTCGCACCGTGTCTACGCTTCCGGGAGTAGCTATTTCCGGTAACAATGGACGCAATGATCTGTTGGTGCGTGGCGGCGGTCCTTCAGAAAATTTATTTATTGTAAATAATATTGAAGTCCCCAACATCAACCATTTTGGCACACAGGGCGCCAGCAGCGGGACCATCAGCTTTATTAATCTTGACTTTGTCGATAATGTCACTTTCTCAACCGGGGGCTTCAGCGCCCGGTATGGTGATAAGATGTCGTCGGTTTTGGAGTTGGATTTGACTGAAGGCCGATCAGACCGTTTTGGAGGCAAGGGGCTGATTTCTGCCACGCAATTTGGCCTCAATGCTGAGGGTCCGGTGGGTAATAACGGTAACTTTCTGTTCTCATCCCGTAAAAGTTATCTCGATTTTATTTTTAAAGCAGCTGGTTTGCCGTTCGTGCCGGTGTATACGGATTTCAATTTTTTAGCAAATTACACCATGCCCAATAACGACCGCATAACGGTCATTGGTCTGGCCGCCATAGATCAGGTTGATCGCAACATGAGTTCAGTAGAAAACCGGGTCGTTAATGCCGGAATACTGGATAATACACAGTATCAATGGATCGGTGGTATCGATTACAGGCATTCTTTATCAAGCGGATATATTAATATTACCGCTAACTACAATCTTAATCAATATCGGTTTAGTCAGGCAGATACACAATTGGTTGAATATTTTAACAGTCAGTCCGATGAGAATGAGATTGGCTTGAAAATTCAGCATTTTTGGGCCTTGAACAAAAAAATATCACTGTTTTCAGGACTACAGAATAAATGGATTTCCAATGATAACACAGTGCAATTCGCCGATGTTATTTATGACCGTAACGGCAATCGCGTTACAACTTCTGAGCTGGGTCTGCCAAAATTTTCCGATGAGCAAATTCAATCGGCAAAAACCGCAGCATTCCTGGAAATCCTCTGGTCGATTCACCCAAAATTTTCCATGAACACCGGCTTACGCTATGATCGGTATCCTTTTTTAAATCAACCGGATTATATTGCCCCTCGACTGGCGGCTAAATATCAGCATAATAACCGCCTCAGTTTCAAGTTGAGCGGCGGCCGTTATTATCAATCTCCATCGTATGTCTGGCTGATCAATTCGCAAAACAAAAAACTCAAGGCTTTACAGAATGATATGGTGGTTGGTGGCATCGATTATTTATTTCGAGCTGATATGAGAGCGGCCCTGGAGATTTTTTATAAAGACTATTCACAACTGCCTACGGGTACAATTCCTGGGGTTACCGATTACGTTGTCATTACCAATACCGGCGCTAATTTTGGAGGAAGAGATAACAATTTTCAGTCATTCGGCTTTTTTCCGCTTGTATCTTCAGCCAATGGTTTTGCATACGGTATGGAATGGTTACTGCAAAAACGTTTCTCGGATATACCGGTTTATGGCCAGTTCAGTCTAACCTTTAGTGAGTCGAGGTTCACGGCCGGAAACGATAATTCGTATTTCAGTCCTTTCGACCAACGTTTTGTACTCAATTTAAGCGGGGGATATATTATCAATGATCATTGGGAAATAAGTGGAAAATTTCGGTATTTCACCGGCCTGCCCTACACACCGGTTTACCGCCCATCAGAGAATCCTTCTGGCGAAGAAACCATACAAAATTTGCCTGAAGAGTATTTGTCGGCCCGCTTACCGGACGGTCATCATTTAGATGTGCGGGTAGATCGGTACTTCAATTTTAAAAGGTGGACGCTTATTGCCTTTATTGATATCCAAAATATTTATAATTATCAGTTGCCGCTGCGCCCGTCGTATAATTTTTGGGAAGATAAGGTAGAAACCTCTTCCAGCATCGGCATTTTGCCATCCATCGGCCTCAGTATTGAATATTGAAGACAAAAAGGGAACGGATCTTGTTCCCTAGGCCATCTGATACAAAGCGCAGACGGCACCTTCCGGATCTTGAATCACACAAAATTTCCCATCTTGACCACTTCGATAAGTATCGGTTAATACCCTGCCGCCTTCCTGTTCACATATACGCATGCATTCATCAAGATCATCGACCGCAATATATATCAACCATTGCGATGGTATACTGGCATTTGTGCCTTTAGCGTGACAGACCCCACTGACCACTTCATTATTCTGTGGTTTGAGCATGTTAAAATCATTATATTCTCCCATGGAAACCGCTTCCCTCTTCCATCCGGCTACCTTTTCATAGAACCGGCTTAAACGATCGGCGTCTTTCACGGTGAGATCGGTCCACACAATCGAACCTGTTTGGAGCTTGCTGGAATCACTCATAATATACAATGCCTTTCTTTGTTAAATAAGCAATCAGAAATGTAAATGCATTGAGGAAACACTTTTAAACATTCTATTAACCTAATTATATTTCCAGTAAGAACAAAATTGACCCATTGGGCTAACAACAACCACATTCATTTTTTTGTCAATCGTTTAGCGGTTAACCGCCATAAGCGTTAGTTAAATGAAATTTAAAATTGCGTCATCTGACCAAAAACACAATCCATTGAATAATTTAATGATAAAGACGGCTTCAAATTAATAAGGAAGGAGGTTTATCAAGCTAGAATTCGCGCAATAAAATTGTTTAGGAATGGTTATGCGGATAAAGGGACAGATAAACCAATTGTTATTAACATTAAAGTTCCGGAAAATACTGGCCGTGGTAGCCGATTAAAATAGGTTGTTTTACGACCGCTCTACCCATTTCAGTGAATGTTTGACCATCCAGAACAAGGAGATAGGAAGATTCGTTTTCAGTATCCAGAACAATGGTAAGTACCACACCATCGTCTTCCGATTTTGCGTCCGGAGCAGGCACAAATACGGGTTCGCTGGGATAATGATTGGCTGTATACCACGTTTTTGTATGTTGCCGGGTAATATCAATTTTAACCAGTTGATTGTAAAAGCCGCGTATATGCGATTTATTGACACTGAGACCATAAACAAAATTATAACTACTATCCATATGGTAATGCCGGTTATCATAACGGGGCATCTCCAGACATTCATCCGATAGCTGTTCCCATTTTACGGATTGATTCCGCAGATTTAAGCGGTAACGCCGCAGGGTGCCGAAGGGTAATTCCAGGTCACTATCCTTTAATCGATTCAGATAAAAGGATGAAATTATATCGGCATTATCATAGGCGTCAATATCCATAATGATTTCATTATTTTTTTCAAAAGCATTGATATGATGAAAGGCGAAGAAAGGGTCGGTTTCCAAGCGGCCTACCACATTTCCTGTTTGCCGATCCATCACATAAAAGCGGGTCCCGTCTTTAGGCTTCCATTTATAGTTTTCAATAAACGGTTTTACCTGAAACAAAAGTTTTAGCGGATATACCTTAAAGGGAAATTCAGCAATTATGAGATATCGCGGCGTCATGCCGAAACTGTGCAGATAAGCGGGGTACGTAACCGGAATTTCTCCAACAACTTCGCTCTTACCGTTGCTTTTAATTCGTTTCAAACAATAATGACTGATTCTTCCGAATCGAATAACATGCTGATAGACTTCATCATGCCGGGAATCCAGAATCGGATGAACGGTCGTCACATGTTGCTTATATTTTGTTTCATATTGATAATATCCCAGAGTATCCAATGTATGCGGATCAAATTCAACCTGCATGGCTGTTTCGCCCAATGCCAGATATTTTTGAGCAAATTGGCCAACGTTAACCTTGGCACTATCCGTTATTTTCTGATTGAAAGCCGCTGTAACCTTTCCAAACATGGAACGGCAGGGATCGGTGGCAAATTCGGAATAAGAGATTTTGCCGGTGTCCATAGCCTCATTGTAAGCCTTTGTTCGTAAAAATTTATTGGCATAGGAAACACTTCCTTCGGAAAAGGCAAATTTATGCAGCATGGCTAAACCATCAAACCAGTGTCTGTACTGTTGCTGTCCTATAAAAAAAGTTCCGGGGCCGTTACGTATAAAACTTCCGGTTAACCAGTCCGGTATTTTTCCCTCTACAGCAATATCCTGCAAATACAATTCATTTTCAGTTTTCCCAAATCCAAGGTTATATAAATCACTCATTTTATCCTCGGCAATAATTCTTACGATTGATCGATTAAATTGGCCGCTATTTTACCGGACGATAATACCGCCGGCACGCCGGCTCCGGGATGCGTTCCGGCCCCAACAAAGTACAAGTTTTCGAACTCCTCGGACTTACTGTGCGGTCGGAAATAAGCAGACTGTAGCAGAGATGGCTGTGTAGCAAAGGCAGCCCCTTTATAACTGTTAAGTGTATTCTGGAAATGGGGCGGATCAATGTGATGCAATGCTACGATATTCTCCCGCAGGTCAGGCAGATAGTTATCTTCCAAAAACATTAAAACCCGCTCCCGGTATTCCTGTCCGATACTGTCCCAATCCACGCCGGCATCCATGTGTGGTACCAGTGATAAAACATAAAACGATTCATGACCTTCAGGTGCAATGGTACTGTCGGTGATGGTAGGCATATGCAGATAGAGTGAAAAATCGTTAGGTAATGTCACACGCTTAAACACATCTCTCAATAATTCTTTATATCTGCTATTTACGATAATATTGTGATGATGAAGACCGGAGTCCAGGTAACGGCGCCTGGTGCCAAAATAAATTACAACCAGTGAATTGCTGTATCGTAAACGGTTAAGTCGGTTATCAGTCCATTTTTTACGGTATTGTTTATGAATCAGATGAGCATATGTAAAAGAAACATCCCCGTTACTTACAACAATATCAAACGGTTCATACGAATCATCTGCCCATTTAATGCCGGTAACCTTTTTATCTCTGATAACGATTTCCTTGATTTCTGAATTCAGGTGAATCGTACCACCAATATCTTCCAATAGCTGGCCAAGGGCCTGAACGATTTTTCCCGTGCCTCCCTTAGCATAATGTACACCCCACTCTTTTTCAAATTGAACAATAAGGGTATAAAGGGCCGGGGTATTAAAGGGATTACCGCCAATTAACAGAGGATGAAACGAAAATACCCGTCTTAAAAAGGGATGTTTGATATACCGTGATACAAAAGCGTATGTTGCCTGCCATCCATAAAAGCGAATTACATCCGGCATTATTTTAAGCATCCTCGAAAAGGAAAGAAAGGGTTGATCGGTATAGGGATGTAATTTCTCAAACAATTTTTTGGTTTGATTCACAAATTTAACATATCCCTTTTTGTCAGCCGGATGCCATTTATCGATTTCGGTCAACATGTCATTTAATTGATGGCGATAATCAAAATGGTTTCCTTTTTCATCGAAGATTCTGTAAAACGGATCCAAAGGTACGAGTTCAAAGTAGTCCTCCCGTTTTTTGCCAGCAAGCTGGAATATTTCATCAAAAATGTAAGGAGCGGTAATGACGGTAGGTCCGCCATCGAATTTAAAATTATCGATTTCGTATTGATAAGCCCGCCCGCCAAGCTTATCCCGTTTATCAAACAAATGGACATCATGACCGACAGCAGCCAATCGGTTGGCAGCAGCCAGTCCGCCAAATCCGGAACCAATTACAGCAATCTTTTTTTTCATAACTTCATTCCAGTTTTGTAGATTGTTGATCAATAACAATCCCTTGCGGGTGTTAATTTAACACCGGAAGGAATAAATCGAAATTCTATTTTTAATAATAATGCATTGTTACGGTTTGTATTACTGATTTAGAATTGAGTTCAAATTTTGCTTCATTAAAAGATGGAGGACCGAATCTGCCTTTTACATTATTACTAAAAGCAATTCCCTCTTTAGGAATCCCCAGCCAATTGCTATCCAACTCCATATTTTCATTTTCATCATGAATCAGACTCACCGCATACGAACCGTAGGCAATATCCTTAAACCGAATGGTTACCGAATCGTTTTGGGCAGTAACCGTA
>WJIP01000294.1 GCA_014730185.1 Caldithrix sp.
AAATGAACGAAACTCGGCGCCGCCCGTGCTGGCCAATACCTGCGTAATGGCTGCCGTTAATGTCGTCTTACCGTGGTCTACGTGACCGATCGTCCCGATATTAACATGTGGTTTACTTCTATCAAACTTTTGTTTAGCCATTTTTCCTCCAGGGATTGTTTCCTATATTTATTTTGAATCGCCTTTAATATGGTCTATAATTTCATCCGCTAAATTATCGGGAACTTTTTCATAGTGAGAAAACTGAATCGTATAGATTGCCCGGCCCTGCGTAATGGATCTCAAATCCGTGGCGTAGCCAAACAACTCTCCTAAAGGAACATTCCCATTGACAACTTGAGCATCCTTCCGAGGCAAAATCCCAGATATCTTACCTCTGCGAGAATTCAAATCTCCAATCACATCACCCATATATTCTTCCGGAACAGTAATTTCTATACTGAAAATGGGCTCCATTAGAACCGGCTTGGCTTTTTTGGCACCATTCTGAAAGGCAATTGATCCGGCAACTTTAAAAGCCATCTCGTTTGAATCCACATCATGATAGGAGCCATCATAGAGACGCACTTTGATATCTTCCATTGGATAACCGGAAATCACGCCGTTTTTCATGGCATCTTCTATCCCCGATTTAACGGAAGGAATATATTCTTTGGGAATTACACCGCCAACAATACCATCGGTAAATTCGAATCCTTTACCAGGTTCATTAGGCTCCATTTCAATATTTACATGCCCGTATTGTCCGCGTCCACCGGATTGCCTGATAAATTTTCCTTCGGCTTTCACACTTTCAGTAATCGATTCTTTATAGGCTACCTGCGGTTTGCCAATATTTGCGCCTACTTTGAATTCTCGTAATAAACGGTCTATAATGATCTCAAGATGCAGTTCGCCCATACCGCTTATAATTGTCTGCCCTGTTTCATCATCTGTTCTTACTCGAAAAGTGGGATCTTCGTCGCTAAGCTTTACCAGCGACTGACTCAATTTTTCCTGATCCGCTTTTGTTTTGGGCTCAACGGCTACTGAAATAACCGGTTCCGGAAAATGCATGGATTCAAGGATAATGCGGTTTTTAAAATCCGATAACGTATCACCTGTTTTCGAATTTTTAAGCCCTACGACAGCAACAATATCACCTGTGCCTATCGTCTTGATATCTTTTCGGTGGTTAGCATGCATTTCCAGCAATCGACCAATGCGTTCTCTTTTGTTACTGATCGTATTAAAAACACTTTCCCCAACGCTAACCTGCCCGGAGTATACACGTACGTAAGTTAAGCGACCCACATAAGGATCGACCGTTATTTTAAAAGCCAGTGCCGAAAAAGGCTCATCATCCGACGGTTGCCTGATCATTTTTTCATTTGTGTCGGGATGGATACCGTTTACGCCTTCCCGTTCAATTGGCGAGGGCAAATAATCGATTACGGCATCCAATAAGCGCTGTACGCCCTTATTTTTGAAAGCGGAGCCACATAACACCGGTGTAATTTTTCCATCGATAGTCGCTTTACGGATAGCGGTTTTAATTTCATTTTTATCAATATCTTCACCATCAAGATACTTAACCATGAGCTCTTCATCATACTCTGCAACAGCTTCAAGAATTTCTGTACGATATTTCTGCGCTTTATCCATAAGTCCTTTAGGAATATCACTCTCCTCAAATAATGCTCCAAAAGAACTCTCATTATATAGAACACTTTTCATTTCTACTAAATCGATTAAGCCGGTAAAAAGATCGCCTTCTCCCATTGGAATTTGCAAGGGTAGAGGATTGGCGCTTAATCGCTTTTTCATAGCATCGATCACAGAGTAAAAATCGGCTCCTACCCGATCCATTTTATTGACAAATGCAATGCGCGGGACGTTATATTTATCGGCCTGCCGCCAAACCGTTTCCGACTGAGGCTCTACGCCGCCGACCGCGCAAAACAGGGCAATAGATCCATCCAGGACCCGCAAAGACCGTTCAACTTCCATCGTAAAATCAACATGGCCCGGCGTATCGATAATGTTTATGTTGTGATCCCGCCATTCCACACGTGTGGCGGCCGAAGTAATCGTAATACCACGCTCTTTTTCCTGTTCCATCCAGTCCATGGCAGCGGCACCCTCATGCACTTCACCCAAACGGTGCAGGCGACCACTGTAGAACAGGATGCGTTCGGTGGTGGTCGTCTTACCTGCATCAATATGAGCCATGATGCCGATATTGCGTAGTTTTTCTTTATGTTGTTTTTTGTCTGCCATTGTCTTCTATATCGTAATCGTTTACCATCTGAAATGGGCAAATGCTTTGTTTGCTTCGGCCATTTTGTGGGTGTCTTCCCGTTTCTTAATCGAAGACCCTTCATTTTTAAAAGCTGCCATAAACTCGTTTGCTAATCGCTCGGCCATAGTTTTTTCGTTGCGCGCTCTAGAATATCGTATCAACCAGCGTATGGCCAGAGCCTGTCTACGGTCTGCCCGGACTTCTACCGGCACCTGATAGGTAGCACCACCGACACGTCGGGATTTAACCTCCACCAACGGACCAACATTTTCCATAGCTTTTTCAAACACCTCAATGGATTCTTTCTTTAAGCGTTTAGCCACTACATCCATAGCATCGTAAAAAATTTTCTCGGCAACGCTGCGTTTACCATCGTACATTAAACTATTAATAAATTTAGCCACAACCGTACTTTTATATTTTGGGTCTGGTAAAATCGTTCTTGTTTGCGCCCTTCTTCTTCTTGCCATCTTAGCTCCAAATATCCTCTAATTTATTTAGGCTTTTGGTTTTTTTGTACCATATTTAGACCGACCTTTTTTACGGTCTTCAACACCACTTGTATCCAGCGTTCCCCGAACCACATGATAACGCACACCGGGCAAATCCTTCACCCGGCCACCTCGAATCAACACGATAGAGTGCTCCTGCAGGTTATGACCTTCTCCGGGGATATAAGCACTAACTTCTATCCCGTTTGTCAAGCGGACACGTGCAACTTTACGTAACGCCGAATTGGGTTTTTTAGGCGTTGTAGTATAAACCCTTGTACAAACGCCTCTTTTTTGGGGACTATTACCCAAAGCCGGAGCTTTTGTCTTTCTCTGAACGGTTTTTCTACCCTTCCGAATCAACTGATTGATTGTCGGCAATGCTAACCTCCGCAAAAAGTTACAAACTTATAAGTTAATAAAGATTTAATATTACATCAAGTTTATTTTTGTTCGGCTTCTTCCTTTTTTTCCGTGTCCAAATCCTCGACATCAAAGTCTTCGGAATCGTCTTCCTCTTCAGCGCCCTCTACTTCCATTTCAAATTCGTTGTAATTGGGCATGCCGGTTCCGGCCGGAATCAAATGCCCCATAATCACATTTTCTTTAAGACCCAGCAAGCTATCTTCTTTACCCGAAGTGGCTGCATCGGTAAGAACCTGTGTCGTTTCCTGGAAAGAGGCTGCCGAAATAAAACTCTTTGTCGTTAAGGCCGCCTGAGTGATACCCAGTAACAGAGGACTAAACGTGGCCGGTTTGGCCTTCCTGAATTTAACCGGTTTTTTCTTTTCTTTCTTGAGGTCCTGATTGACAATTTCCAGACTTTTCTTGTCTGTCAGAGAACCTTCGCGATATAAAGAATCGCCCGGATCGGTAACCACTATCTTATTGGCAATTTTGTTGTTTTCTTCAAAGAAATCCGATTTTTGTACCTGATCACCGGGCAGAAAAGTTGTATCACCGGAATCTTCAACCCTTACTTTTTGCAGCATCTGTCTTACGATTACACCAATGTGTTTATCATTAATTTTTACACCCTGCAAACGATAGACTTCCTGAATTTCATTTACCAGATATTCCTGCACTTTACTGGGTCCTTTGATGTTCAAGATGTCCTCAGGTGAAACCGCACCATCGGTCAGACGTTCACCGGCTTCCACAAAATCATGCTCATGAACAAGAATATGTACACCATGGGGCACGGTGTATTTTTTCTTTTCATGTTCAGATTCGATGATTAGCTCACGAACGCCGCGTTTGATACTTCCGAATTTCACAAAGCCGTCAATTTCACTTACCGTGGCTTTGTTTTTAGGCTGACGTGCTTCAAAAAGTTCGGCGACTCTGGGCAAACCACCGGTAATATCCCGGGTTTTACCAAATTCTCTGGGGATTTTAACCAATACATCACCGGCATTTACTTTCTGTTCGTCAGATACCTGCAGAAATGCTTTGACCGGAATAATATACTGAGCCAACTGATTGCCATCATCATCGATTAAAAAGATATGCGGGTTGAGGTTCTTATTCTTGGATTCAATGATAACCCGTTGTTTCCGTCCGGTTTGTTCATCCAGTTCCTCGCGAAATGTCTGGTTCTCTATAATATCTTCAAATTTTATTTGACCCGGACGATCAGCGATCATTACCGAAGAGTAAGGATCCCAATCGAATAAGATGGTTCCCCGTTCCACTTCATCCTTTTCATTGACACGCAGTGTGGCACCATAGGGTATATTATAGGTTGCCATGGAACGATTATCCGCATCCAAAATCTCAATTTTTCCGTTACGTCCGATCACAATATTCTCGCCGCTCTGATCAATAACACTACGGACATTTACAAACTTAACTTTTCCTTCAACCTTCGATTCCATATGAGATTCGGCTGCGATATGAGCCGCCGTACCACCAATGTGGAATGTACGCAAGGTTAACTGTGTGCCCGGTTCACCAATACTCTGAGCGGCCATTACTCCCACTGCTTCGCCGACCTGAACAAGTTCACCGGTTGCTAAATTTCGGCCATAACAATAGGCACAAACACCGTGTTTGGATTCGCAGGTCAATTCCGTGCGCACACGTACCTTTTCCAGAGACGAGTAACTGATTTTCTCCGCAACGAGTTCATCAATCATCTGACCCCGATCGAGTAATTTTTCATTGGTCATAGGATCAATCACATCATC
>WJIP01000295.1 GCA_014730185.1 Caldithrix sp.
CGAGACAGTCATTGCAATTTGAATTTGTACCTCAAAACATAGGGTTACAACGTTTAACGGTTGCTATTGATCCATTGGATCAGGAAAACAATACATCAAATAATCGGTCTCACCTGGTTCAGCGTGTGCTTAAAAGTAAGATACGAACAGCTGTATTCAGCTCCGCTCCGGGCTATGAATCCAAATTTTTGGCTTATCTAATGAAATCTATGCAGGATATACAGCTGAGTTTATTGGTTGATCAGCCCGGTGGTGGATTTTATGGTAAACCCTCCCTGCAGCAAGTGGATAGCGCTGATGTTGTTGTGCTTGTTGATTATCCCGGTCCCCATACGACCTCTGCTACTATCAACCTGCTCAACCGGTTAGCCGGGCAGAAAAAAGCATCCTTTATCTATTTTGCAGGAGAGCGGGCGCAACCCCGATTATTGAGACAAATACGTTTGCCATGGCCATTTAAAAACTGGCCGGCGCCAATAACTTCCACAGAAACGAATAAAATCAATATGTCCGCTAATGCTGTTCATCCTGTTTTAAATATTCTGGATAATCCGCAAATAAGAGAAACATTCTGGGATGAAGTGCCGCCTGTGAACATATATTTTAATTCGTTTAATCTAAAGCAGGAATCGCAAATATTAGTATCCGGAACAGGTGGTCGATCCGCTGACAATGTTCCGCTGATTATGGCATCAGGCGGAAAGGGGCAAAAAATAATCCTGTTTAACGGTCAAGGATTCTGGAAATGGCATTTTATGCTACAGACTAAAGAGGGTATCGAAGGAGGCTATAAACAATTGTTGAAAAATGCACTGCGCTGGACATCGGAAACCACTACGCTGAAGCCGGTTATTGTGGAAACAGCACAGGATATGGTTCAGCTGGGTGAGGCAGTACAATTAAGCGGCCGTCTTTATGATAACAATTTTAAACCCATAAAACAGGGAAGGTTGACAGTTAACGTCACTCATAGGGAATTAACCTTCCCTGTACAGGTGCAGCAGGATAGTGCCGGATCTTTTAAGGCATCGTTTGTGCCTTCGGAACCCGGTCGGTATATTATAAAAGGCCGGGGTTTTGTTGAGAATCGGATAAAAGGGCGTGATAGTCTGGCTATTGAGGTGTTAGCTTTCGAAAAAGAATTAATTCATACCGCTCAAAATCGTAGATTTCTGAAAGGCCTGGCACAGAAGTACGATGGAGCTTTTGCTGATGTTGATTCTATAGGGCAATTGTCGGAACAGGTGGATTTTAGAACCACCGATCGTATAAGTGAAAGTCAAATTGAGTTATGGTATAAACCGATTGTTCTGCTGTTGATATTACTCGCTATTATCGCAGAATGGATTATTCGTAAATGGTTCGGTTTGGCCTGAGAGGGAATGGTAAATATGACAAAAAAAACAGACAAATTTGATGAATCCGCATTGACCTGGGACGCAGATGAAGGCCGCCGAAAAACGGCTAAAACCGTTGCCGATAATATAAGAAAGCAGATCCCCTTAACAGATTCTATGAAAGCTATGGATTTTGGCAGTGGCACAGGTTTGGTAACGTTTTTTCTGCTGAATGTGTTAAACCATGTAACGGCCGTCGATTTATCACCGGCTATGCTGCAACAGTTAAACAATAAGGTCAAAGCCCAAAGAATAGGCTCTGTTCAACCGTTGCTACTCAAAGACGAAGATAGTGAGCTTCCGGGGGATAAGTATGATCTTATTTACTCCAGTATGACGATGCATCACGTTAAAAACTATCAACGAACCATCCGTCAGTTTTACGATCGACTGAAAGCGAATGGCTATCTGGCCATTGCCGATTTATTTACGGAACAAGGTGATTTTCATAGTGATGCCAACATAGTTGAACATTACGGATTTGATCCGCAGGAATTAAAACAAGTGTTGGTTGACACCGGTTTTCAGTCTATATCGTACTCGACGATTCATCATATAACCAAAACAACACATGAAGGCGTGACTAAACAATTTCCGGTATTTTTAATTACCGCTCATAAAGTTAATAAACATCGAGGTTTTCATGAATAGTGAGACGCTAAAAGAATTACTGAGAATGCAAAAAAATGAAATAACGGAGTACCATGTCTATTCCCGGCTTGTCCGTTTAACGAAAGATGCGCATAATAAAGAAATTTTACAGCGAATCGCCCGCGATGAACATGAGCATTATCACTTTTTACAAAAAGTTACCGGTCGGCAGTTAAAACCGGCTAAACTTCGCATGTACTGGTATATTTTAGTGGCTTATGTATTCGGTTTATCGTTCGGTCTAAAATTAATGGAACGGGGTGAGGAGTTTGCTCAGGATATTTATGCAAAGTATCAGGATGAAATCGGAGGACTCTCAGACATTGCTGCCGATGAACAAAAGCATGAAAACGATTTGCTGGATATTCTGGAAGAGGATTTGCTGGATTATGCCGGGGCTATTGTTTTAGGCCTTAACGACGCACTTGTGGAATTAACAGGAGCCCTGGCCGGACTCACCTTTGCTCTTCAAAACAATAAACTTGTGGCCATAACCGGATTAATCACGGGTTTTGCCGCCTCATTGTCCATGGCAGCTTCTGGATATCTCTCTTCGAAGGAAGACACTCCGGATGAAGA
>WJIP01000296.1 GCA_014730185.1 Caldithrix sp.
GAGGACATTCTGCAGAAAATCGATCTTCTAAAAAAAAAAGCTCCCTTAAAGACCGTTAATGAAATTGCAGCGCCTGCCTATGAAGCTTCACCGTCTCATTCTCCGGAATTATCAATCGAATTGATTAAAAATAAATGGCCGGATATTATTGAGAAGATGAGCAGCCACAAAATCTTTGTGGCGAATATTCTGGAAAAAGCGGAAATCAACGGCTTAAATGGCAATCATCTTAATTTGATTATTCGGCAGGCCAATGATTTTAATGTTAATCAGATTAAACCTCATTTGAAATACATCAACCCGGTTATTGAACAAATTACCGGGTGTTCGGTTAAAGTAGACGTTGAATTTCAGAGGGTGGAAGACTCCACGAATACCGGCACTACAACACAGAGTAAAAAAGAAAAAAAGGAAAAGTTAGATAAAATCCGTAAAGATGATCCATTAATCGATCGTATGATTGATGAATTGGATTTAGATCTTTTATAAAACTTTAATAATAAGAGGACATTCATTATGAATATGAATAATATTCTGAAGCAAGCTCAAAAAGTACAGGAAGAAATGAAGAAAGTTCAGGAAAAGCTTGCTGACATAGATGTTGAGTCAACTTCCGGTGGCGGCATGGTAAAAGTTGTGGCCAATTGCAAACTGGAAATCAAATCCATTCAGATCGAACCAGAGGTCATTAATGCCGAGGATAAGGAGATGCTGGAAGATCTGATTGCTGCTGCTGTCAATCAGGCTATCCGTGATGCTCAAAACCGGGCCAACGAGGAAATGAAAGAGGTTACCGGCGGCATGCTGGGCAATCTGAATTTACCGGGTAATTTTAATTTTCCTGGAATGTAATAATGGTGATTACGGGAATACAAGCCCTGGATAATTTAATTAATGAACTGAGTAAACTGCCTGGCATAGGTCGGAAAACGGCTCAGCGTCTTGCCGTGTTTATTCTTAAAAGTGAAGATAGCTTTCCGCTTCATTTATCTGAAGCTATCCGACGTGTGCAGGAAGAAACCCGCTTATGCCAGCGTTGCTTCAATATTGCAGAAGACCGTTTGTGCAGAATTTGTGCCGATCCCAGACGCGATAAACATAAAATCTGTGTAGTGGAAGATATTGTTGATGTTATGGCCATCGAAGGCTCCAATGAATATAACGGACTTTATCATGTTCTGGGTGGCGTCATTTCGCCGTTAGCTGGTGTGGCAGCGGATGATCTGCGATTGAAAGAATTGGTTGATCGATGCAACACAGAAGAAATTCAAGAAATTTTGCTGGCCCTTAATTCCAGCACAGAAGGGGAGGCAACCATGATCTATATTTCCAAATTATTGCGGGATAAGAACATTCGCCTTACTCGGATCGCCAGCGGTATCCCAATGGGCTCAAATCTTGAATTTATTGATACAGCAACAATTGGACGGGCCATCCTAACCCGGCAAAATTTATAACTTCAATGACCAGGTTTCGGTCGCTAGTTTACTTTCGGTAAACATGGACTGTGCTTCTTTTTCCATCTCCCTCAGATAATCATCCGAATTATTCGGATCGTGATGAAAAAGCAGGAGTTCTTTGACCTGAGCTTGTTTAGCCGCATCGCAGGCCATTGCAATGGAACTGTGGCCGTAACCGCTAAATTTTTTATATTGTTCTTCAGAGTATTGGGCGTCATGAATCAATACATTGGCCTCTTTTGAAAAATTGATCAGCCTTTGGTCACCGCCTACGTATTGTTCCACGTCCGTGGCCAATACAATTTTGTTTTCATTCCATTCGATCCGGAAGGGATAACTGCCGTCTTTCGGATGAAAATAATATTTCATGGTATAAATTTTCAATGTGCTGAACGCCGGCTCTGCTTCATTAACCCGTTCGATCTGCGGAAGAGGATCATTAGGATTAAAATAAACAAAAGTATTTTCTGTCAGATTATAAAAGGTTTTGCGGGACCGTAATTCGTCCATACCTACCGGAAAATATTGGGGCAAAAACTGTGTACGTATAATATCTTCGAACGGCATACCCAAACTTGCAGGACCAATCAAATGCAGATGTACCTGTGGAAAGTAAATTGGCGCAAAAAATGGCAGACCGATTAAATGATCCAGGTGGGTATGGGTAAACAAAATAGTGATATTAAATGGACTATCATTATTTTTACTGTGTTCTAAAATTTCCGGAACCAGTTCTTTGCCCAAGTTGATGATTCCGCTTCCGGCGTCGAATATGACAATATGCTCCGGGGTGCGTGTGAGCAGGCATGTTGTATTACCACCAATGCGTGTGCCTTGAGGTGGGGCGATAGGGTAACTCCCCCGAACTCCAAATAATTTTGCTAAGAAACGATAGGAATCCATAAGCTGTCCCTTTTTAATTACCTCTTCTGTAACTGAAAATTTGGAATGATTAATCCGTTTTTTGTATTAAGATCCGCTCTCCAAACGTCTTATTTTATCTCTGAGTTCTGCGGCTTTTTCGTAATCTTCTGCATCTACGGCCTTTTTCAAATCTTCTTTTAATTGATCGATCTCGCTGGTCTGATTACGCACAAGATAGTTTTTATCCGTTTCTTCATCATCTTCCGGTATATAGGAAGCCTGATCCATAACCGATTCTTCCACATAAATATCAATACCTTGACGCACAGCCAGGGCGATGGCGTCACTTGGCCGTGAATCCACCTCCAGAATTTCACCCCCAAAGTCCAATCGGATAATGGCGAAATAAGTGTTATCCCGCAAGTCGGAAATAATGATGCTATCCATTGTTGCGCCCAGTGTCTCAAGTAAATTAATAGCCAAATCGTGCGTGATGGGTCGGGGAGGCTTGAGATTTTCCAGAGCTAAAGCGATGGATTGGGCCTCATATTCGCCTATGACAATGGGCAAAGTCCTTTTACCTTCCCGTTCTTTCAGGATGATACCACTGGCCTGGGTTTGTGTAATAAAGATACCATTTACGGTTACGTGAATCATTGCCTCCCTCACTATCTTGTTAAACCGCTTCCACCGCGGTTACTTCAGGCACCTGCATCTTGACGATGCGTTCGATACCTTGTTTCAACGTCATTGTAGACATGGGACAACCGCCGCAGGCTCCGACAAGCCTTACATAAACCACATTGTTATTATCAATGCGTACAAATTGCAGATCTCCACCATCGGCTTGCAGTCCGGGCCTGATGCTGTCCAGTGCGTTTAATACTTTTTCTTCCATTTTAGTTTTCCTAAATATTTGTTTTTTTTGATAGTTTATAAAATAAAATGACAATGTCAAATGCTTTTAAAAATGATAACCCTACTGTATACCTGCTTTTTAATTGTAAGGCGTAATTTAAAAACTGTAAGTGATTATCAACAATTTAAGATAATGAATTTATTAATTGATGTAAATGATTGTTATCTTATA
>WJIP01000297.1 GCA_014730185.1 Caldithrix sp.
CTGGTTGACCTGCCCCAAGAATTGCGCACCAGCTGCGATCCCGGTCCGCCATACCCATAAATCAGCACGGGATACGTTTTTTGCGGATCAAAATTTTTAGGTTTGGTGATCCGCGCATTGATGGTCGTCCCGTCTGAGGTGCGAAACGTGATTAGGTCGGGGATGGCCAGATTTGGTTTTACCGAATCGGGCAAAGCATTTTGAATAAGTTTATTCTGTAAGGTACCGTTGGCATCGCGTAAACTGATTTGGGTGGGTGTATTTAAACTGGAATAGCGATGGATAAAATAATCCATGTCCGTTGAAAACCGGGCGCTGTGACTTCCGGGGATAGTGGTTAATTTCTGTAAATCACGGCCATCGGATGTTATCTTGAAGACGTGGGTTTCGGTAACGGCGTCTTTGTTGGCGCTGAAATATATAGCATCGGCGTCCTCATCCACGCCGTAGATATTTTTAACGACCCACTTACCCGAAGTTATTGGTTCTACAGACGAACCGTCCATAGCGATTTTGTAAATGTGATTGTAACCGCTGCGTTCCGATGTGAACAGAAAGGCCTCCTGCTCTTCCAGGAAAATCAGGTCGTCATCCACATCAACCCAGCACGTATCGCTATCGACAAACACCGTTTCGGATTGTCCACTGTATGCATCAGCCAGTAACAGTTCAAGTCTGTTTTGCAGACGGTTCAGCCGTTGTATGGATAATATATCGGAATCATTGGTCCATTGGATGCGCGGAATATAGATATCCGATTCTTCACCGCTGTCCATCCATACGGTTTGCTCATTCTCCAGGTGATACACCCCGATTCGAACCGTGGAATTGGTATCGCCTGCTTTGGGATAGCGGATGGTTTTCACATTACCGTTGGCCGGTGAAAATACCGTCCAGCTAAAGGTAGGCACTTCCGACTGATCGAACCGCCAAAACGCCATTTTTTGACCGTCCGGCGACCAGCGCCAGCCATCGGCGATACCGAATTCTTCCTCGTATACCCAGTCGAACTGACCGTTGATGATCGTATCCGAGCCATCGGAAGTAACCTGCGTTACCTGGCCGCTTTCCAAATCCTTGATGAAAATATTGTTATCCAGCACATAACCCGCTTTTTGTTCATCAGGCGACAACTTGGCGTGGGAAATGCGTTCATCGCCGCCATAAACGGCCGTCACCGATTGATCGCTGATATCATATACATAAAAACGGGCTAAGGAGAAACGGCGCCACACACGGCGGGCTTCGGCTTTTAACATGATTTTTTCACCGGAGTCGGTAATGGTGTAATCGCTAAAGCGAATGGATTCGCCGGTCTCTGGATGGACAAATTTATTACCGTCGATCCACAAAGTCTCCTCGCCGGTTTGTACATCATGCCGGTACAACGATTTGATATTATCTGTGGTATCGGGTTTAACAAAAACATACGACTCACCGTCAGGATGCCACTGGGCCTGATTAAGCCGTTCCATACGGGGTATTTTTGCGGTGAAAATGTCCTCAAGCTCATAGGTCAACGGTTCATCGGCTCCAACCGGGGAAACAAAAATACACACTGTAATAATAAGAATGACTAAGTTGCGCATTGATTACTCCTGGGTATGAATTATTGGGTTTGAATTCGAGAAGAGAATTTACCCTGCAGATCGATACATCGCAACAGGCCTAAATGTTTTGAACGGAATGACAATAATAAGTTTAAAATCGAACGCTTAACGATTTGATAAAGCTCAAACCTATTAATAACCCTCTATCACCCTTTACTAATGGGAAACTACCATGGTGATATTTTATAGTCCGGGCTAGTCCCGAGGTTCTCTAATCGGGACCTTTCATTCCAATTACAAAAAATAAACATTCAAACCAAAGATGATCTGCCGGGGATGGCCGAACAATTCCTTATTCAACAAATCCCAGTATGATTGACCGTTTTCGATATTGATGGCTTTGTACAAATCCAAATAGCGCTCCCCGTAATACTTAACTCGAATATCATAGTGATCGGGGTCGTTGATGAAACCGTCCTGTTCGGCGTTGCCCGTATATTCATAAACATTGAGTATATTTTTGGTATTCAATACATTTAGCACCCGCATAAACAATGTCATTCGTAATCTTCGTGAGAACCGGATATCCTTTTGCACCTGCACATCCAGCCAGTGATTCCAGGGCGTGGTATTATCATTGATGAATTGCATGGGTTTATTGGCCCGGCGGTCATACATATAATCCACACCGGTGTCATATCCCGATCCCCAAAATCCACGAACATATCTCAAGGTAAAGGGGTGACCGCTGTTAAAACGGTACTGCATAAAAAAGCGCGTATCATTCAGATACAATCCTTTAAAGCGGTCTTCGGTATGATACCCGAGGCGTACAATACCTTTATGACGATGCTCGTAGCTCAGGGGATAAAGAGATTGGCTCACAGGTAACATGCGATCAATTCGAGTCAAATTTTCGGTGGGATGGGCGGCCATACCGCTGGCATGGGTTAAGGCATAATCCGCTCTCAACTGCAACCAGCGTAAGGGCATCAACTGCAGCGACAATTCCAGTCCGGTTACTTTAGATCGGCCCCGGTTATCCAGGCGTTTAAAAGAATAGGATGAATCGGGAGCAAAATGGCGGCTGGAAATCAATTGATTATGGATGGTGCGGTAAAAAGCGGTGGCCCGGATGGTGCTTTGGTCCGTTAAACGGCTGGTCACGTTGAGTTCGAAGTGGTTGGCGCTGACGGCATCCACATTGATCCCCACGGCCCGGTCAACGTAAAAATAGAAGCTCATTAAATCCGCCATATTATAAGAATTATTGTACAGATCATACAGTTTGGGCGCCTGTACATAACGCCCGTAATGGGCCCTGAACCTCCAGCGGTCATTGAGGGCCGTAGTCAGGGATACCCGGGGACTGAGGTGGATCAAGGCGCTTTTTTCTTTCCAGTTACCAGCGTCGATGCGGTCGGCGTCGTAAACCCCGTCGATCCATTGTTCATCGAAATCAAAGCGATCGAAGTGTTGGTTTTTAGTAACAATATCATCGGTTTGCAAATAGTCCAGCCGTAAACCCATATCCAATGTAACTTTATTGTGCTGTATACGATCATGTACATAGAGAGCAGCGAATTGCGGCGTGCGGGCGCCATCCAGCAAATGGCCGTTATTTTTACTGCCGTAAACCGTATAGCCGTACGAATTCCTGTAAAACCAATCTCTGAACTCTTCCGCATCGGGATTGGATGTTTGTAAAAAGGAACCGGCCGTCTTTACCATTGAATATTGTCGTAGGGTATAGGAGTGACCATCAAAACCCAGCGTTAAGTGATGGTCTTTTAAAATATCCGTGGAGAGTTGTCCGCTCACTTGCCACTGCCGGCGCTGCCCTTTTCGATAGTAGCGACTATTAATCGATCCGTTTTTCTCAAACCTGATTCCATTAAATTCATAGTGTTTTGGCTCTTCCCACCGGTCCGGACTGATGACCGTTCCGTTGCTTTTGCGGGCGATTTTAAGACTGTCCCTCCAGAATCGCCAGTCGTTGCCCAACCATTCGTCGAACGTATCGTATTTATGAATGCTATACCCCACCTGCAAGCGGTATTTCAGATGATCCATGGGCTTATGTTTAAAAGTCAACCCGGTAAACAACTGTTGGGTTAATTGATACTGTTCCCGGTTATTAAGAATGTTCAGCATGGGCCGGTCATCGGCGTATAATTTCTGTTTCTGCCACAGGGTTATCCAATTGAGGGTAAACGACGGCTGCCGGTATTCGATCTGGCTGTTCCAGGCCCAGCGGTAACTGCGGTTATTGGGCGTAAATCCGTCCGGATATTCAATGGCCGAAACCGTATCCGGTGGGTCGCTGGCATAACGTCCGGTATCCACCAGCTCTTCAAACCGAAAGCCCTTACTGAACCGTTTTTGCGTGTCGCCTATTTCCTCATATTGCAGGGCCGCGCCTACCGCCAGAAGGTCCGAAAACGGCTGACCGAAGTACGTGGCCACCATGTCGTGATACCCATAGGAATAGGCGCCCAATGTTTGCCTTCCCCGTTCGGCGATGGGATCGCCCTGATAAGACAAAGAAAATCCCGGGTCGATCTGCCCTAAACGGGGATGGATATGCACCACACCGCCCACGGCGTAACCCAGATAAATGGGAGCGTTCCCGGGATACACCTCCATGGACCGCACAAACTCGGGAATCAGATAAAACTCCCGCTCATGGGTTAATGGATTGGTGATATCAAAGCCATTAAGATAGAAGCGGTTTTCGCCGGCCCGGCTGCCGCGAATGTGCAGCTGATTATCCTGGTCCACCACAAAGGGCCGCAGAGTGAGCCAGGGGCGGATGCCGCGCAGCGGCGTCTGCCTGATTTCCTGATAGTTAATGGTGTAGGCATCATTGGAAAAGATATGAGCGGAAGTAAAAGTTATTACAGAGTCGGCAGTGAACGATTGACCGTTCACCGTTATGAGGATCACAATCCCAACAACCATCCATTTCAGATAGTTAAAATACATACACACCTCTTTTGTTACTTTGGTCGAACTACTACTTTAACGCTATCCAGGCAACGGCCCAAATGCACTGTTACTATCTGCCTGCGGGTCATTAAATATACTTTATTGAGTTAAAATGATTTTATAAATACACTCCAAAGGCGACTTTACCCAAATGCTGCTTCCGCCAATCGCCGGCCGAAAAAGTATTGGTTGCATAAGCCAAATCGATATCACCAAAGGTCAGCCGTATATTCAGGCCGCCGGCGAGAAAAAAGCTATACAGATTTTCGCTGGTATTGAAATAACGGTCGGTCTCTTTATTGTATTGCGGTCGGGTAGAGAGAAAACTGATCGAGTATGATAATTGATCGGTTATATGTTTAATCAGACCGCCGGAAATATCGATATGATTTTTAGCATTTCGGGCCAGTTGATTACGGTATACCTGCGTAATTTCCAGGGTAATTTTTGTTGAGGCATTGAATTGATACACCAGGCCCAAATGCCATTTATCCGCCATTTTATCGTCCAGTGCATACGTAAAGTCTGTAAAAGGCCCTATTATATAGGCATTGTTCGGCGTGTTGGAAGAATCTACGGCAAATATTGAGTCATCACCTTTATACGTAACCTTGTCTTTAAAAGAAGGGCCGCTTTGATAGAACAATCCCAGCTTGACTGTATTGGATAGGTCATAACGCAGACCCGCTGTCCAGCTCATCGCATTGGTCGTTGCCTGCAGAGATGTATGATAATTCTGCTCTTCTACCCGTAAGGAATTATAGGTATATTGCAGACCTGCACTTATTTTATCATCCTTGGTGATCACGTTATGGATTGCATAAGATAAAAGTCCGGAATAACTGTGAACAATATTGGATTTGCTTGCGGTGAAGTATTCCTCCGTGCTATCCGGATTATTGAATGTCGTAATGGCCACTTTTCCAAAATCCAGGATGGAATTATAGCGCTGACTAAAGCCAAAACCTACGGCCCAACGCTTAAACGGCAGGACGAAACCGAACGATTGCGGTACGTACTTTTGATCACGTTCATGATTACCAAGTCCCAACCAGGCAGGTTTTAACGACGTTTCAAAATGAAAGGACAGTCCGGCAGACATCTTATTAAAGTCATTAAGGGAGGCGGGATTACTGCTGCTGATATTAGTAATATGATTATACAAACTGTTGTTAAATCCGGCGCCGTTCATGGACCGTATAACATCCCCCTGAGGTAAAAACAGGATGGGTATTTTGTTATTGACTTTTATGCTTTCCTGAGCCAAAATATGCATATTGAACATTAACATCCAGCATAGTATACAGGGGATATATTTAGGCATAGTGTAGTTCCTTTTGTTTTATGTCGCTAAACATATGCGGATGATCTGACATGCGTGTTGCTATATTACCAATTTGTTTTACTTAGTATACTGCTATAAACCTAACATTTATAAGGCCGTTTTACAACATCAAAACGCCTTTTTCTATTGTACTTTTAAAAAACTCAGTTATTGCGCGCAAAGTTTATAAGTTGCGCACAGATGTCCGAAATAATGTTTGAATTTATATGTCAGTACGTGATGCCTGAGCAAAAATCAAAAAATTTAGAGCTATAGAACAGGCACTGCTTTTATATTTTGTATCTTCAAAGTCTAAAACCCAAAAATTGACAATGAAATAGCTGAAAATTCAATGTCATTTAAGGGACTATCTGCGGTATATCGTGTTCCCATATAACATAATTCAAAATGCTTAACTGCATATTTTAAAACACTCCAATCATAATTAACATTTAACCATTGCAACAAACCGGTAGTGCTGAATAAAAAACCGTGTGTTCTTTGAAATGTGGGGTAACCCGGCCCTTTAAATCGACCCTGACTGTATTGGAAGATATCCAGAAGTTTTATTCGCCAACCGTGATAAACCGTTATCTGTTCATTACTTTTGCCCTGTAAAACATTATCCCAAATCTCGATTTCGCCCGGGAATGTTGTATTGTTCCGCTTACCATAGTCATCCCTATGAACAAGTATATCTCTGGCTTCTGATGACCAGTCAAATTTGACAAGCCCTACCTTAGAGGCATGGTATTCCTTTGATAACCCAAAAGATATTGCATACCCGATTTTAGCTTGTTTTGGCAGTGGATCGCCTTGGTTTCCGGAAATATATCTAACTTTTTTGCCTTTGTTAGATTGAGCCAGACCGAGGGAAATATCAAAAAATGGAATGGCGCCATCTGCAAATACAAAAGGCTTGCCCCTAAACGTATCAATCGTTCGGATCAGTGGCAGGGTAAGCTGAAAACCAACATCCTCAGCATTTGCTTTGGCATCGGACATCCCTAATTTTGAATGAATTTTTTTAAAAGTGTATCCAATGTTCAAACGGACATAATAGTCAATGCCGATACCTATGGAATAGGCTGCATATCTTTCCTTAGAATGGAAGGTACCCAAATAATCTCCATTCTCATCCGTCCACACATCTTCACCTAAATTTAAATGGGTATCAATATAACCCATTCCGATGCTTACCGGTACGTTTTGAAAAATATTTTTTAACGTGTAGCCAATTGCAAGAGCAGAGCTACGCAAGGTTAAGTCATAATCATTAAAGACCGGTAGCCACTGGGTTTTATGCGTATAAAATTGATAAGAAATGTTTCTTTTCCGACCAAAGTTTCCTAATTGTGCAGGATTGAAATATTGCCCGAAAGCATCCGTGCTCGGTAAGGCTGCAAAGGCGCCCGCCATTGCATTGAGATTGGGGCCGGGTTGAATATTAATGAACGGAACCGCCGCTTCGCCCTGAGAAAAAACATTCGATATAGTGATAAGCAGAAATGTACTAATGACTATGAGATTTTTTTTCATGAAGCGACTCCTGACTTAGATTGAACAAGCGGTAAAAAGTGAAAATATTTTTCTATAATAGTTCAAAACGTTCATTTGTTCAAGGCAAATAGCCATCTCTTTTAATAGGATACAAAGTTTTCTGTCAACTTATGTGTGAGAAAATTTACTTTATCATTTACCGCGTATTTAACCATTGTTGCGCAACTATTTTTTTATGTTGATTGCGTAACCACATTATGCATATTGCGGATAAAAAACAGATATAGTTGGGAACGTACATATCGGTTTATAATGTATTACTCTGTTTTAATTAAGCAAACCCACGGCGCATATGAAGAAATTGATATTTTCCTTATTTCAAAATCATCATTTTGCGTATTTCCATTTTTATATCGGTCGTTAGTTTATAAAAATAAATGCCTGTTGCCAGCCTCGAGGCATCAAACTTGACGGAATAACTGCCACTTTTTCTTATAGAGTTTACAAGTGTTGATATTTTTCTGCCCCGGACATCAAAGATCTCTATTTTTACTGAAGTTTCGTTTGGAATTTTATAGTCAATTGTAGTGCTAATATTGAATGGATTGGGATAATTTTGCAGAAGATCAATGGATTGGGGAACGGTTTGTTGCCTAAAATTTTGCATAGAAACAAACCTATTTTGAAATTGTAGCAGTTGACCAAAATTACCAACGGCTATTCCATTGGCTTTGTCAATTAAAGATATTTCTTTCAAAAATGTATAATGCCATATTGGATAGATTCTACGCCCACCATCATCGGTATAGTAAACGGAAACATACGGTGATCGGTAATCGTTTATGCCTAAAAAATAACCTTGATTCTCATTTAAGAAAGCAATCTTCTGAATTTCAAACCCAACATCACCATTAACTATCGTCCATGACTTGCCTTTGTTGATGGATTTATAAAGAGCATTTTCCGAAGAATACCACCCTGTATTTTTATCTATAAAGAAAAATGCATGGATATTATTGTTTATTTTTATGGTGTCGCACCAACTTCTACCGCCATTCTTGGTGTGCAAGACATACATAAAGTTATCTATTGAACTGGGCAAAGTTACCCAGCCGTTTAAACTATCTACGAAATAAAAGTCTTCTAAGCTTTCTTTTATTAAATACCAGGTATCCCCCCCATCACTACTTTTTAATAGATTTCCGTAAAAACTAGAATAATAACCTGTGTTATTGGAAAAAAATTGTACTTTATGCTGCTCCGGAATGGTATAAGGCAATGAGGTGACTTCCCATGTTGCACCGCCGTCAAAAGACCTAACCAATTCCCCCATATCTCCTACAAGAAATATACTTTGCCTTGTTGGGCATGACACTGATGTGAAATTAATAGAATAAAAGGGGAATGCTTGCCAGGTTTGCCCACCATCGCGAGATTTAAATAAAGCGCCGTTGGTGCCGGCAGCCCAACCTGTTAAATTATTTGCAAATTCAACATCCCTCATATGTTCAAGCGTCATAAGATTATTTCGCTGCATCCAGCGGTCAGGGAAATCTTCTCTTGTCGAAAATATAACTGGATAATGATAATCGCCTCCAACGACCCACTTTTTATGGTTTTGTAAGGTTATTCCAAAATAATCATCCTGGTTGCCCGTGATTGAATCAAACCAATGGGTTCCCCCGTCCGTTGTATATTTAATTCTGCCGTTTTCGCCTACAACCCAAGCATGCAATGAATCCTCAACGACCAGATCATTATAAGCATTGTTGATCAGGCTGTCCTGTAAATGCCAGGTTGTTCCGCCGTTAATCGTTTTATAGATGTATGCAAAATGGGCATATAATCCCTTTCCAACCACCCAACCCACCGAATCATTAACAAAGCTGATTTGTGTATGCCATCGATGCCCAAGATCTGAAATTAATTTCCAATCTTCTCCTGCATTAGAAGTTTTGTAGATTTCTCCCACCGTATTACCAGCCCAACCTTTTAGGCTATCGATAAAGTAAACGGTAGTCCCCCATTCGCCAACTTTTAATACATTTTGCCAGGTTTTTCCACCGTCTGTCGTTTTTTCCACACCAATAAATCCAATGACATAACCCTCATTTTTAGAAATGAACGAAATATCATGAAAAGAAGGACTATCCTCAGAATATGGAGTTCTATCGACC
>WJIP01000298.1 GCA_014730185.1 Caldithrix sp.
CACTAATGGGCATGGCCATGTGAAAGTTCTTCTTCCGTTGGTTCCCGCACATCCACAATTTCCACATTAAAAGTCAGACTTTCGCCGGCCAGCGGATGGTTCATATCCAGCGTAACTTCGTCCTGATTAAAATCATGCACTTTAACATTAACGGTTTCACCACTTTCCTGTTTTCCGGTAAGCCATTGTCCTTTTTTGAGATCGATATCATCCGGAATTTGTGTACGCTGCACAATTTGCAGAAGCTTTTCGTCCCATTCTCCGTAAGCATCCGCTGCGTTCAGACTAACTTCTTTTTTCTGTTCGGGCTCCATGTCCATTATTTCGCTTTCCAGTTCACCTAAAATTTGGTTATGCCCGACCAGAAAAGATAAGGGTTCATCTCTTTCGAAAGAGTTATCGACGACTTCACCATTTTCCAATTCAACCTTATAATGCATGGATACAACTTTGTCCTTTTGTATCTTCAAAACACACCTCCTGGGTTATTTTTCCATTTCCTTGTTTTTATATTAAATTTGCCTTTATTTAATGCATGCCTTAATGATATGTTTCTTTAATTTGCTGTTAACTAGAATTCTCATCAAGCTTTACAAAGACTTAATTGTATGATTTGGCTCTACAAACAATATTGATTACTAACGATTGTTTTTTTTCGGACGCGCCTCATCAATGCGCAGGGCCCGGCCGTTGACTTCCTTACCATTCAGATCGGACATGGCCGTTTTTGCCTGATCCGAATCCGGCATTTCAATAAAACCAAACCCTCGTGACCGGCCACTGTCATGGTCTTTGATGATTTTTACCGAACTCACCTCACCAAAGGACTCAAATTGCTGGCGTAACTCTTCCTCTGTAAGGCTAAAATCCAGATTACCCACATAAATATTCATATTACAACTCCTTAAAACCAAATACAGATCGGTTTTATATATCACCGAAAATACAAAACGAACTTACAAAAGAAACAATTGTGATTTTTTCTGAAGGTGTGAAATCAGTAAAATTATACGGATGATTATAAACCTGATCTTTGATACAAAACCTATTTATTAATTGCTAACCAATAACAAAGGTCAATATAACGGCAAAGTTACCCGATTTCAAACTATTTTCCTAATAAGGGCACAGGGATTTTTATTAAACTGAAAACGGATAATAATCCGCATAATTCATTTCTCTATATTGCTCATCATGAGTGTTCTGCACGCTACTTATCCACCACGTTTATTATCAGTTTTCTGATAATATATCAAATTTCTGATAATTTTCAACAAACATCAACCCATCAGAGTGCTTAACTAATTCTTTGATATTTAATGATTTAAATTGTTTAAGATTTTTTTGGCACGTGTATTGTTTAATATATGGTAATTACGAAGGAATTTTATGGATAAGCTCATTTTCTATATCCAAAGTATAAGACGCTGCAAAGCCGGTAGATTAAAGGATACTGTTACCCGTTACAACCCGTTAATATACCATCCGGTCTCAGCAGCCGGCTAAAGTTTTCCCATGTCATTCTGGATGTTCCGTGGGTTTAATTAAATAATGTGTGAGCTTCATCACCCGCCCATTCAGGATGACATTTTTTTATAAATTTCATTTCCATTAAACTATCTTTAAAGGGTTGGGGAAGCGATATCAGCTTATGAGGCTATAAAATGAATGTATTCGTTCGGGTAGCGCCTTTAATAATCCTTTGTTTCCTAATAAGTGGTTGCAAGAAAGATCATTCAGACCTTCCCAACGCCCCATCACTACACAACCCCAATAATCTGAACGCTCAACAAAAGCAAATCATCTCCGCAGATCAGGAATTAGCCCTTAAACTTTTAGAGGCGTTAAACCCACAACAACTGCAGCAAAATATATTCATTTCCCCTTTCAGTATTTCCATGGCCCTCGGCATGACCCTGAACAGCGCCCGGGCCAACACCTATGATGAAATACGGCAAACGCTTGGATTTGAGGGCTTAAAGCAGGAAGAAATCAACCAGAGTTATAAAAATTTGATGCAGCAACTCATCACATTTGATAACCTTGTGTTCATGGAACTGGCCAACGCCATTTTTTACCGGCAAAATTTTAGTGTCAAACGATCTTTTTTAGACATTAATGCCAAATATTTCAATGCCCGCATCAGCCCTTTGGATTTTGCCCTGCCTGCCGCTGTTGGAACTATAAATCAATGGGCATCCGATCATACACACGGTAAAATCGAACAAATTCTTACCGCCATCCCCGCCGAAACGGTTATGTATTTATTAAATGCCATATATTTTAAAGGCACATGGGTCTATCGCTTCGATGAACGGTTTACCAACGAGCAACCCTTTTTTCCTGATTCCACATCGAAGATACCCTGTGACATGATGCAAATTACACAACAATTGCCGTATTTGGAGAGGAGCCGTTTGCAGATGATCGATCTGCCCTATGGCAATGGTCATTACGTTATGACCTTAATCCTTCCTAAATATCCATTGCACGTGAACACGTTTATCGGGCAGTTTAATAACCAAAATATAATGAACTGGTTTAATCAACTCAGCGAGGACAGTGTTACTCTGAAATTTCCCAAATTCAAAATACAATACGATCGATCGCTTAAGGACGTTTTGATGGCACTGGGCATTCGAGATGCGTTTCATCCACAGCGGGCAAATTTTACAGGCATTGCCAATAGCGGGGGATTATATATTTCAAAGGTCAAGCATAGTACATTCATTGAAGTCAATGAGGAGGGCACGGAGGCTGCCGGAGCTACCCTGGTTGAATTTTCGAAGACGTCTGCAGAAAATTCGCCAAAACCTTTTATGCTTGTCAATCGACCTTTTTTATTCATTATCCGGGAACGCTCTTCCAACATGGTTTTGTTTATCGGTAAAATCGTGCGCCCGCAATGGTCGGCTTAATCAAATTACAGACCTTAGTTAGAAATGAGGTGTGTTATGAAACTTTTCAAATCCGCAAAATTTAACGGTAACCTGCTTATCGCTATAGTTATGGTCATATTGACCACCTATGGCGTGCAGGCGCAGCTTATCGAAATTCGCAGTGTACCGGTGGCCACCGGTAACCAGTTTTCCGTCTTTCCATCTCAGAATCAAAGCATGGCCGGCGTATCCATTGCAATTGACGATCCCTGGCAATCGCCATTTATGAATCCGGCCAAAGGGACCGAAATGGATAAAACCCGTTTGTTTTTTTTACCCAACAGATATTCCATTTCGGATCTAAACGAATCCGGCCACTCCCTTCCACTGGCCTTGCATATGCCATTCGTTAATTGGTACGGTTCCTTGTTATTATCCACTCAGGAACTAAATGCCCCGAACAATGCATCTATTAATCAACCCTGGAACAGCTATTACACACCGGCTAAGACCCAATCAAGAAAAAATTCGTACGCCCAAATTTCACTGGGCAGGAAACTCCATAACAACCCCAATACATCTTTGGGTATCAGTGTGTTTTATGCCGATTTGCAAGCCTTAAGCGGTGTGGATTATCTCTATAACTCACCCGATGCCATCCAGCAAAACGGACAGGTGTGGGATTTCAGAATCGGCACCGATCATCGGTTTGCCGATCAAAAATCCGTGGAGTTGCTCGTATTGTATAATCGATTTAAAATGAAACATACCATTACACAATACGATTGGCGTTACGAAGATCGTATAACGACACACGATGCCATTTATCCATATTCTTATCGCGTTGAAAAAGATCAAACCAACACCACCGGTTTACATGTAAAATATCAGCAGCCTTTGAAAGAGAACAGTCCCTGGATGGTGGGCGGCGTTCTGACGGTTAACCGCAAGAGTCATCCCAAAATCCCTAACTATGAACTTATGAACATACCGCGCGATCCCGGCGATTCGTGGGCCTATAATTTTGGTATCGGTTTGGCTAAAGAGATTAAAGAGGCCTCACTAGCCCTGGACCTTATTTATGAGCCAATCTGGTCATTTACCTGGGCCGATGCTCTCAATGATATTGAAAGAAGTGACGGAAGCATTCTACCTGCCGGCGGCGTGACGGTGGATAACCACTTCCGCTTTTCCAACTACGTCATGCGTATTGGCGTAAGCGAAAAGAAACCGCCGCTCGGGATTGATTTCGGATTTGAACTGCGGCAAAATCAATATGACTTAACCCAGGAAAACTATATTGAACTTAGCAAACGACACTTGCAAGAAAGCTGGACGGAACTCACATTCACCTGGGGAATTTCTTTGCTTTCCGATCATTTTCAAGTACTTTACAGCGGCAGAGCGGTATTCGGAACCGGCCTGCCTGGGACAACCAATGGTGGGGCATGGCGCTTCGGTGCCGAAGCAGCAGCCATGAGCAGTTCCAATTTTATTATCGCTCCGGACGGTAACTTAAACGTGAGGGAAAGCGCCGTGCTGTTTCACCGCTTAACGCTATCGGTACCGCTGGGAGGGTAATATGAAAATTAAAGGGCTCATCCTCGGCTATGCAATATTGAGCTGTATGATGGTATCCTGCAAATTTCAAAACGACAGTGTAACTGCTTTGTCCGGTTCGGATTTTCATGATATTCAAGCATCGCAATTTACTTTAGCGGATAGCATAATTCTAATGGAAAATCTGCATGAACTAAACTATCCTAAAGATCAAATTATAAAAATGGAACCCGTAATTCGTAAGGATTGGTTAATGATTTTAGTGCGTTACCCTGGCGGATGCGCAGACCATCATTTTAAACTCTACGGTTCACCATCATTCATGGAATCGTATCCGGTGCAAAACAATCTTTTTCTGGCCCATGATAATAACGATGATGCTTGCAGTGCCATTGTTTCCGATACTTTGATATTTAATCTATACCCATTAAAGCAGGCATACATTGATGGTTACGGTTCACCAGGTATGGTTCACTTGAACCTTTATGCACCGGGGGCCGACGAACCTTTTGCTCCCTATTTGAAGTATAAGATTGAATGAGGATAATGTATGAAGTTAAGCTTGATAGTTATTCTGGCTTTCATTTTTGCCATTGTTGGTTTATGCCAGAACAATAATCAGTATATTACACAACAGGTTTACCGCATCGATTCGCTACATGTGCAAACGAATGCAGATGGACAATTAACTTTAAAAGCCTTTGCCATGGTACCCAATCCCTGCTACCGGTTTTCGCATGTTGAATCCCAGCTCAAAGGCGATTCCGTTTTTGTCACATTGTTTGCCAAAACAGATAAATCGGTGAACTGTGTGCAGGTTATAGCGAGCTTAGCCATGCCGGTTACTTTAGATTTTAAAAACAGTGGCCTTTTTCATTTACGGTTTTTAGGCCGCACAACCCACTTTGATACAACCATAACCGTAAACTAAGGAGTGGTTTGCGTCATCATGCCGCAGATTATCGAACAATTACGTAAAATGACGATCAAATTCAAGATTATTATAGTGTTTTCTTTCATTGTAATCGTCTTAGTAGGATTAACTACTTATATCAGTTATAATTTTGTAAAAAACCTTTATGTTGAACAGTTAAATGATCAGGTTGAGTTATTAGTGGAGATGGCCGGACAGGAAATCGACACCAAGTATTTATCGTTTATCGAAGGCGAGGAGAAAAACTTAGCTTACCGGCACTACCGAAAAAAGTTATCAAATATAACCCAGAGGATGGAACTGAGCAATGCCTTCCTGTTTAACCGTAAATATGAAATCATTGCTTCCGTTAAGTCAGACATTTCAACCCCAAAATTAAAAATAAATCGATCCGAAATTGCCAACACCTCCATTAACCAAATATCTATGTCCCTACCCTTTAAAGGCCATGACGGGCAATGGTATCTATGGGCTTTTCATAGGTTGGCTCCCAATTATTATCTGGGAATACAGGAAAATGTGAACCGCCTGGCCAAACTGGATTATTTAGCCTATTTGTTTCTATTTATAGCCATTGTAGCTATTTTGATTACTTTTTTGGCGGGTTGGATTTTAGCCCGTTCCATTGCCCAACCAATCAATAGGTTGGTACAATTCAGTCAAACCACAGGCAGTGGACAATTCCGCATACCACCACCGAAAGGGATTTACGGCGAGCTGAATATCTTAAGTAACGCATTGGTAAAAATGCGGGATAATCTTGCCGAGCATCAAAAAGAAAGAGAGCGTATTCTGGCTCAAATTGCCCATGAAATTCGCAATCCCCTGGGCGGTATTGAGCTGATGGTTGGTTTGATTAAAGAAGATGTTAAGAAAGATAGCAAGCATGCCGAATATTTGAATAAAATTAACAGTGAAATTCAGGGATTAAAACAACAAATCACCGCTTACCTGCATTACAGCAGACCGGTACAGGCTAATCCTGAAAAAATTGACCTGGAAGATATGTGTACAGAACTTAGGACAATTTTTGCGAAACAATTGGAAAAGAAAAACATAAACCTTATTTGTAATAATCAATATCAAAATATCGTATTTGACAGACAGCACTTAAAGCAGGTATTAATGAATTTAATTCAAAACAGCTTTGACAACATGAATGGTTCCGGTAACATGATCATCGAATCTTTCAAAAACGGCAGTGCAATTGGTTTAACGATAAGCGACCAGGGTCCGGGTATATCTGAAGACCACATTCCCTATCTTTTCAATCCGTTTTTTACCACCCGCAAAAACGGTACAGGATTAGGCTTAGCGATTAGCCAGCGACTTTGTCAGGAAAACCAGGCTAACCTAACGGTAAAGAACAATGCATCCAAAGGATGCACTTTTACCATAATTAAATCTACGGACATTGTGTAATAGTGACAAAAAACAATAAAGACATAATGCTTATCGATGATAATAAAACCATGTTGCTGGGAATGGAAGAAACATTATCCCGTGCCGGATTTCATGTTCATTCTTATGAGAATGGTCCCGAGGCCTTAAAATTCTTTAAAAAACATCCGGTGCCCCTTATGATTACCGATCTTAAAATGGAGCCTATGGATGGTATTGATGTATTAAAAGAAGTTAAAAAAGTCCACCCCCAAACAGAGGCATTATTAATATCGGCTTTTGGGACAGTGGAAGACGCGGTTCAGGCTATGCAATTAGGCGCTTCTGATTTTTTAACCAAACCCTTTTCTAACGATGAATTACGCGTCAGAGTCAACAAACTTTTCGAACGGATTTACAACAATCGGTTACTCAACCAGCTGCAAGCGGAAAACCAATATTTGTATTCCGAGATTTCAGGAGCAAAAAGCGTTATTATCGGTCAATCTGAGCCCATAAAAAACATTTTTGCCCTGATCAATCGCGTATCCGCTGAAGAAAGCGCTATACTCATAGAGGGTGAAAGCGGAACCGGTAAAGAACTGGTAGCCCGCGCCATACACAGTAAAAGTCAGCGAGCGGACAAACCATTCATTAAAATTAATTGCGGGGCATTAAACGACAATCTGCTTGAGAGCGAACTTTTCGGGCATGAAAAAGGGGCATTCACCGGAGCAATTAAACAAAAACGCGGCCGATTCGAACTGGCAGACGGCGGCACCCTGTTTCTGGATGAGATCGGTGATATATCTACCGCAATGCAGGTTAAGTTGTTACGCGTATTACAGGAGATGGAATTTGAGAGAGTTGGCAGTGAAGAAACCCTGTCAGTCGATGTAAGAATTATATCTGCAACCAACCGCAATCTGGAAGAATCTATTTTACAAGAAAAATTCCGCAAAGATTTATATTACAGGTTGAGTGTCATTCCCATTAAGCTGCCTGCCCTCCGCAGCCGCAAGGAGGATATTCCTTTATTGGTGCAACATTTTCTTAATCACCTCAATGAGACGAAAAATCAAAATAAAAAACTATCGGCCAAAGCAATCGAATTGTTTAAAGATTACAGCTGGCCCGGGAACATACGAGAACTTGAAAATTTTATAGAGCGGCTCTACGTTATAACAGACAGTGAAATCATAGACGAACAAACCACAGCCCGCTATTTGGGAAACAATTTGACTACTTCCTCAAATTACGAATCCATGCCTCTCGATGAGGCACTATTTATGTTCGAAAAAAACATGATAAACCAGGCTATGAAACAAGCCAATGGTGTGAAGAACCGGGCAGCAAAGCTTTTGGGCATTAAAACCAGTGCATTATACTATAAACTTGAAAAATTTGGGATGCTATAATGGTATATCGTATTTGCCTTATTATTGTATTTATGGTGAGCGTCACCACTTCACAATCAATTAGCAGTAAAGAAAATCAGTTATCCGAAATCAATCAAAAAAAATCGGCATTCAAAAAGGAGCTGAACTCTTTAAACAATGAATTGGAAACAATTGTTAATCAGGTTGATCGTTTAAAAGCCTCCAGTACCAAGAACGACAAGCGCATTACCGAGTTAATGAAAAATGCCCTTGCCTTATCCGAAAAGGTTGAAACCATCCAAAGAAGTCATGATTCCTTTCTAAAACGAATTAAACTGCTCAAAAATGAATTACATGATTTATATACGAAAAAGATTGACTCATTGAACACTGTCTTAAAACAGACAAACAACCTGGATAAAAGAGCCCGTATCGAAGCTGAAATATTGACACTATCCGATAAAAGATTGTTGACTTCTCCGGTTATCGAACAATTGTCATTCAATCCATCCGATATTCACCAAATAACTTCTAAAGAACTCACCGACAGTTTGGGAAAGGCAATTTTTGTTGATTATCTTTATCTGGCACGCTCAGAAATTGACTCACACATAACTTTTATTAACCGGCATAAAACGGAATTGCAAAATCGTATTCGGTTGGAGCGCAAAGCCGAAACCTTTCTCGGAGATGTGGAAAACACACAATTTTTAGGATATTTTGAAAATAGAGATAATCCTTCTTCCGCTGACTTAAAAAATGACGAGGCGGACAAGTTAAATGCTATTCAACCTATTATAGATTCTGGTACCGAACCCTTACAACAACAGGTCAACAATTATATTCTGCTGTATAATCAATTAAAAGATAACATTGAGAATAATGATAATACCTATACGGAATTGAACCTATCCTTACAAAAAAAATTATCCCTGAACGATTATCTGGAGCTATTGCAGGAGACTGAAAAATACCTTCGTTTTTATGACCAGCTAATCAGAGAGCAGTTAAAGATTTGGGCGGAATAATGGTTTGATCATGCCCCCGCTTTACAACGCATACGGTTTGGACCACCACCCTACCATTGTTTATTTTACAATTTATAAGTAGATTGCTGTCATCCATCAAATCAAAAAGAATACATTGACAAATAAATACGTAAATCAATCGTGCATTTGAATATATTTATAATACTAATTACGGTTTTCATCTGGGTAGAATCCCTTCCTGCCAATCAATTGAATTTGCAACTGGCAACAGAGTCGGGAAGAAATTATTCCGAATTTGGTCAACGAAAATTTGTATCCCGTCTAATTGGTCGTGCACAATATCAGCATAATTTTGACAAAACATTCGTGCGTTTCAAAACCCGATTTGCCCCTGAATTTTTCGATTATGACTTCCAGACCAACACATTGAAATTTTCGGGAAATGTATTTGTATCCCGTAATCTCAAAAACTTTACATGGCAGAGTCGTTTTTTTAGTAAAAACTATTACTACCGCAGCCCCGCATACAATAATATTTCATTCCATATTTTTTCGCTTGGAAGTACTGTCCGATATCCTGTAAACCAATTTGTGGAGGTCAATTGGGGACTTGACTTGCATTTACGCGACACATCAACTGATCCTCATAACCGACTCAATAGTATTGTTGGTGAAATAGGTACGCTGCTTAATATTAATCAGGAAAGCAATGCACAACTCGATCTGAGCGTTGAACGATTTCATATAGAGGAGCGGTTTGCACCCACATTTTCACCATTGAACTCCGGTTGGCGTTATGGTCCCACGATTCGGCTACATCACAAATCCGATTATCTGTATACTCTTCAATATCAATATATAATTCATAGCACGGAATTGAGTAGTGAATTTTCGGATGAACATAATTTTCAAATGGTGTGGGGACTTATTTTCAACAAAAAATGGTCTTTTTTTCTGTACCTTAATTATCAATTTCGTGATGAAACGAAGAATGAAGTACCGCTTAACATTGCCTATTCGCCGATTAATAATGAAAACTGGTATTACCTGCAATTAGGCTATGATATATTAAAACATCTCGAAATTTACATTAAAGCTGGTTATATGAAAGATGATCTTCTTTACCGGGAATTAGCCATTGAAGAATCGCAATTTCTTTTAGGATTCAATATATCAAACTAATACTTACCTCTACATTGATTTAAGCTAACTACAGCATTCCAGTATTTTCCAACACCATAACTAAAACAAATGATTAGTGTTTGATTTTTTGGGGAGTGATATATTTTATTTTATGAAGCAATGAGGTGATTGAAATTTTGGATAATCAATTTAAGACAATCCCGAAACCTTTTTCCAGTGGTAATTTAATAAAAAAGGAACTTCCCTGTTCCCAAGCCAAATCCATTTGGTTAATGAATTCTTTAACTATATTCGACTGACAGAATTTTTATTTAATATATTGGCATACGACAATCATATTTTAACCACTTCATTGCGCAATTGTAACTTCGTTTAGCCCTTATTTGATCAATTTTTTCTAATTAATATAATTAATTTGCCGACAATGGAAATGCTTAAAGATTATAAACGAATAAACATCAATAAAGTTAAGAAAATAAGGTTCATTATGGTTCCGAAAACATTGTTTATATCCAATCAGTTACAGGATTATAAAGAATTTATCCGGACACAAATTGATAAATCAATACAATTCGATATCATCAACCATCACGAAGCGGATAATTTTAATATCATTAATAAATATTACGTACTGTTTATTATCGAACTGCATACCCCCTGGCTTTATATACCTCTGTGGATTCAGGAGCAGGCACAGCAACAGTATGCATTTCATTTTATTTTTATTTCCGATAAAAAATTACCGGGAATGTTAGCGGAGCTGCTTGGCAACCGCATTTATGCCCGAATTACAACCAAAGCAGCCCGGGAAGAATTGAGTTACATTTATAATACTTGGTTTAAAAAAATATCGGAAAACAAGTTTCCGAATAATCAATCTTTTAATGAAATTGAACCTGAATATACCCCAAAAATTTTAGGAAATCATCCAAGCATAGAAAATATCAATAACTACATAAAAATACTAAGCCGAGCCCGTTATTCTCCCTGCCTTATCCGCGGTGAACAGGGCGTTGGTAAAAAATATACGTCTAGACTGATTCATAGAGCCAATCGTTTGCACGACGATCGTCTGTTTGTAAAAAACTGTAAAAATATGACCGTAAGTGCACTTCTAGGTGATTTGTTTGGTGTGGAAGAAGAAAATTCCGGTTATGGCAAAACACGTAAAGGTTTATTTGAACTTTACAACGAGGGCACCATTATTCTGGAAGAAATTGAAAAAATGCCTAAAGAAGTCCAGAAAAAGCTGCTCTACTATCTGGACACAAAAACTTACCGACCCTTGGCCAGCAAACAAAACAAGAAAGCGAATATCCGGATCATCGGGATTACCCGCTACGATTTACAATGGTTTGTTAAACAACAACTATTTAATCAGGAATTATACTATCATCTGAATGCATTTGAAATTTACCTGCCACCGCTGAATGAACGGGAAAGAGATATTCTTCTATTTATCCAATACTTCCTGGAGTACTTCAGTTCCCAATACAGCAAGAAACAAAAAAGATTGTCGCAACAAGCATTGCATTTGTTGCAAAACCACCACTGGGCTGGCAACATCCGGGAATTGGAGAATGTCATTGAACGAGCTGTTTTTATATGCAATGTCGATGAAATAACGCCAAAGGAGTTACCGGTGTATATCAAGCCGGACAAACCGGTACACACTCGACAAGATGAATTTGTAGAAGAAATTCCTTTAAAAGAAATGGAAAAGAAATATATCAAAGCTATTGTTGAGAAACGAAACGGTAATAAATCTCAGGCAGCAGATATTTTAGGGATATCCAGAACCACTTTAAGAGAAAAATTAAAAGATTATTAGAAATATAAGCCATAACAATCAAATCCATCATCTTATTTACGCCATCCGAAAAGACAGAATTGATGACTATTAATTGTCATATCATTGATTTTTATTGGCTATAGCTTTGCACCCAGAGGCATTAAAGAAGATCACCCTTAAGATTGCACCATCCGTATTGATAAATTCAATTTCAATGCTTACATTAATTTTTAGTTAATTCACTTTATTAATCAACCGGGAAAATTATTGTTTATGCAACCTGTACTGCACTACCGAAACCATGAATTATATATGGAAAATGTCTCTTTACAAGCGTTAACCGAAGGGAATGCCACACCATTTTATATCTATAGTCGAAGGGATATCGTAGATAACTGTAAAGCCGTTATGAATGCAGCCCGGGGACTAAATGTATTGCCCTGTTATGCTTTAAAAGCAAACTACAATCCAGCCATTCTGAAAATTATTAAGGATATGGGTTTTGGAGCGGATGTGGTTTCTGGCGGTGAATTATATTTTGCCCTTAAAGCAGGTTTCGATAAAGATAAGATTGTCTTCGCCGGAGTTGGTAAAACGGCAGAAGAAATTGAATACGCCATCCAAATCGGCATACATTCTCTGAACGTGGAATCTGAAGAAGAGCTTAAATTAACCGGAGAAATAGCCGAACAGCTGCAAAGTAAACCCGATATTGCTTTGAGAGTAAATCCCAATATCGATGCTAAAACTCATAAATACATTTCTACCGGACTGTATGAAAATAAATTCGGTATCATGCCGGATCAAGCCGTTTCTCTCTATCAATTTGCCGTAAAACACCCATGGCTTAATCCAGTTGGCATTCATGTACATATAGGTTCGCAGATCAAGGAACTGTCGCCTTTCACAGATACCATAGCCTTTCTTAAAAATTTTAAACAAAAACTGGCAGACAATGAAATCCCCATCACACAGCTGGATTTAGGCGGGGGAATCGGCATTAATTATGATAAAAGTCTCCATAATTTGCAGCAACCATCCACGTACATCGATACGATTTTGCCTCAATATTTGCAGGGTTTGCAAACATTGAACAGCAAGTTGATCCTGGAGCTTGGACGTTCGATTGTCGGTTCAGCCGGTTTACTTATTACCAAAATTATATATCGAAAAAAAACACCGAGTCGTACTTTCTTAATAACCGATGCGGCTATGAACAATTTAATCCGCCCAAGTCTTTACAATGCCCATCACGAAATCTATCCCCTAACCGAACCTAACGGTGAATGGGAAACGGTCGATGTGGTAGGCCCTGTTTGCGAAAGCAGTGATTATTTTGCTAAAAATCGTAATTTACCCCAACTCGAAGGCGGACAGATAATTGCCCTGGCCGCCGCAGGGGCTTATGGACAGGCCCTGTCTTCTAACTATAATCTGCGGCCGCGCATCGCTGAATATCTCGTGAACAATGATACGGTAAACACAATAGCCGAAGCACAATCGATAGAGGATATTGCTAACCAATACAAGTGGTGATATGGGACCTACAAAAGTAATCATCAATCATCGTCATCTCCTTCATAACTTCAATTTAATTAAAAAAGCGGTCCGTCCTTCCAAAGTGATGGGTGTAGTCAAGGCCAACGCCTATGGACATGGCAGTTTAGCTTGTGCCCAATCTTTAGTTGAAGACGGTGTCGATTACCTGGGAGTGGCTTTCCCTGAGGAGGGTATGGATCTCAGACAACTGGGGCTTAAATTACCTATCCTTGTTTTCGGAGCGCATTTACCCCGCCATTTGCAAGATAGTTTACATTATGATTTGGATTTAACACTCACAACGGAAGAACAATTAGATGCCCTTGAAGATGTGTGCCGCAACACGCAACAAAAGGCCTATGTTCATGTTAAAATTGATACCGGTATGGGTAGAGTGGGTTTCCGGTATGAGGTGGTAAATAATATTTTGAATCGAATTTATAAATCCAAGTGCGTTGATCTAAGGGGAGTTTATACCCATTTTGCCAGTGCAGATGAAGATGATTTGGAATACACCCGACGGCAACTGAGTCGGCTTTTGACAATCAGGGAAACCGTGCATAGCAATTTATCCGATACAGTTCTATTTCATGCGGCTAATTCAGCAGCCATTATGCGTATACCCGAAGCTCATCTCGACATGGTGCGGCCCGGAGTGATGCTTTATGGTAATCCGCCTTCCCCCGGTTTCCCGCTGCAATGGGATATAAAAGAAGTAATGTCGTTTCAATCTAAGGTTGGACTTATCAAGGAATTGCAACCTGGGGAACCCGTAAGCTATAATCGCCGTTTTTATACCAAAGTGAAAACACGAATAGCCGTTGTTCCCGTTGGCTATGCCGATGGCTTTAACAGACTTTTTACCAACCGGGGAACGGTTTTAATTGGCGGCAGACGATATCCTGTGATCGGCGCAGTTTGTATGGATCAGATAGTTATCAACATTGGCAATGATAATAATATTCAGATCGGGGATGATGTTGTATTATATGGCAAACAGGGAAATGAGCATATTGCCATCAAAGAAATTGCGGCTGAATTACAGACAATTCCCTACGAGGTAACCTGCTGGATTTCTTCACGGGTACAACGCCAGCATGTTGGTAATGATTAATTTTTGCCTTTCGATCAATTCGATTCTATTTTAAATTATTGATATTTGAATGTGCAACTTACAAAATTGAGGACCTCATGAAATATACCATCTCGTTCCTTTCATGTATATTACTGGTTGGTTTTACCATCAGTAAGGCTCAGGTTATCATTGCCAGAGCGGATGTCGAATACAGCCATTTACCCGTTGAGCAACAGGACGACCTGACCGACCTGGGTATGAAAGTGGAACAATACTTCAATAATTATAACTGGATTGAAGATGAATTCGAATACGATTTACCCACGAATATAAAAATCATCATTGAAACCGTTAAAGAAAAAACATTTGAGAAAATTTACAGAGCCCAGTTCCTGATATCCACGGCTTCCGGTGAAAATTTTTATGATAAAATGTGGGAATTCGTTTACGATCAATCCATGTCCATTAATCACATTAAAGGGCAATTTGATCCACTCACCCATTTTCTTGATTTTTATGCCTACATGGTACTGGCCGGTGAGCTGGATACCAATGGCTTATTATTAGGTAATTCCTTATACGAAAAAGCTCGTGATATCGCAAATCAAGGTATCCTCAGTAATTATTCAACGGGATGGAGTCAGCGGCTCGACAAGCTTAACAGTATTACCAATGTGCATATCCGTCCACTCAGGGAAGCCAAACCCGATTTCTTCGAAGCATTGTACTGGATGGAAGAAGGCAATGATAAAAAAGCTTATGAATTTGCCAAAAAGGTATTAAATGCCATTGCCAAGGTGAAAAAAAGTCAACCCAACAATGAGTACATGACTACTTTTTTCAAATCTCATTATAATGAACTGGCCAAACTCTTTTCCGGAAAAAACGAGGAGTTGGAAATGCTTGTAAATTTTGACAGCAAGCATCGGGCAACATACCGGGATCATATGAATTAACAAAATATATCGTATACAAACCCGAACTGAGTTCGGGTTTTTTATTTGTGTCGTTCATTTTTTTATAAGGCGTACAAATTTTAGTTTTCCCACTCGCAGCACACTACCACTTTCGATTTTAACCTTGTAAAACGGATCGGTTATTTTGTTACCGTTAATCGATACACCGCCGCCTTTGACTAATCGTTTGGCCTGCCCTTTTGAATCGGCCGTATGGGTAGATACCATTAACTGGTCAATACGGACGGTATCTTCATTCATCGATACGGCAGGCATTTCTTTAGGCATTTTATGACCACCGAAAACACTCTCAAACTCTTTTTCGGCCGCATCCACTTCAATTTCATTATGGTACATCCGAACCAGCGTACGGGCCAATTCTTTTTTTAAATCACGTGGATTAATATTATCATTATGTAATTCATTTTTAATGCGTTGCAAATCATCAAGTGAGACATCTGTAATCAACTCAAAGTAACGGTAAATCATTTCATCGGGGATCTTCATGGTTTTACCGTACATATCCTTGGGAGATTCATCTATACCGATATAATTTCCCTTGGATTTACTCATCCGTTCTTTTCCATCCAAACCTTCCAACACCGGCAATGTAACGGCAACCTGCGCCTGTTGGGCAAATTCTTTTTGAATACTTCTGCCGATCACCAGGTTAAATTTCTGCTCTGTGGCTCCAATTTCAACATCGGCCTTAATCTCAACAGAATCGTAGGCCTGCATTAACGGATAAAAGAATTCATGGATACTGATGGGTTGCTGGCTGGCATATCTGCGGGCAAAATCATCCCGTTCAAGCATACGAGCCACCGTAAACTTAGAGGCCAGACCCATGATGTCCGCAAAACTCATTTTACTGAACCAGTCACCATTGAAGCGAACAATGGTTTTTTCTTTATCCAGGATCTTGAAAAATTGAGTTTGATAGGTTTTGGCATGTTCCAGCACTTCTTCATGGGATAAGCGGGGACGGGTTATGTTTTTTTCGCTGGGATCACCGACCATCGCCGTATAGTCACCAATAATGACCACAACTTTATGACCCAATTCCTGAAACTGCCTTAACTTGCGAATACCGACTGTATGGCCCAGATGGATATCGGGGGCTGTTGGATCAAATCCCTGTTTAATAATAAGGGGTTGGTCGCTTTTTATTGATTGTTCAATTTTGTATACCAATTCATTTTCGGGAATGATTTCAACAACGCCGCGTTTTATCAAATCCATTTGTTCGTTAACCGTTGGAAAACTCATTAGCACTCCGCACCTTATTAAATGAAAAAATAGTTTCTAATGTTTGTTTGACTCTTCTGAAATTAATTTATAATCCACCCATTTCTTCTCTGATTATACTAGTTACTATAAATTCAGCCAATTTTACACCCTCGGTATCAAATCTAATTCATTAACATATAGACCTTACCCCACAGGACCCAATATTGAAATACAGGTTGGCAACCCCACATTGCCCGAAAAAGACTAGTTATTGTATTTTTGCTCACGGGCTAAATCCCTTTTCATGTCTTTCTCGGCGATAGCTGCCCTTTTATCGTATTTTCGTTTACCGTGGGCTAATGCCAATTCAATTTTTACCAGATGTTGCCGGAAATATATCTTTAATGGAATTAAGGTAACGCCCTTTTCTTCGGTTTGCCGAAATAGTTTTCTTAGTTCACTTTTCTTGAGCAAAAGTTTTCGATCACGCAGTGGTTCGTGTTCTTCCACTGGTGCATTTTTATACTGAGAAATATGCAAACCAATTAACCATAATTCACCCATTTTAAACCGGGCATAACTATCTTTAAGATTGACACGGCCTTCCCGGACTGATTTCACTTCTTTCCCCTGCAGGGCAATACCGGCTTCCAGCGTTGATTGAATCTGATAATCGTGTTTTGCTTTTCTGTTGGTGGCGATTACTCTGATATTTTCTTCTGGCATTTATGTCCTCGAATAAAAGCGTTACAAATTGCTCGTATAATAATTTAACCCGTGACTCGAAAAGAATCGTTCGGGAAATTGTTTATTTTATATCGTAGCGAATAAAACCGTTAATATTACACAAAATTTTATGCTTGATCAACACTTTCAATAGCTGATGCAAAACCATAGACTGCAAACCCAAAGGAGATCTGCTATAACAATAAAAACTCAAGCAGGCTCCATATAATGGTAATTCCATTATAAATGGATAACTAATTACGTTGTATTGCCCGATTTAATTTCGTGCCTGACAACGAAGGCCTATCCAAATTTAACCAGCCGATATGTTGTCGGTTAGTTATAGGGCAAGGACTCAGAAAATATTGGTCAGTCAGGTCGCAGGTAGTATTCAACTAATAAAGATAGAATTTGGCTTTGGCAGGATAAACGATTAAAACATGCGAGACGGACCAAAGATGGTTTTCATAGGTTAGCTCGACATGCAATATATCGCCTTGTTTGAGCAACTGTCCGCCAATTTTAGATACATCCACATAGCGGTACGCTGCCTTCAGATGGATATCTTCCAGTTTGGCGATATTATTATGCACGGATTTTACTTCAAAAAATCCCTCGATCGATTTCTCTTTATTCTTACTTTCCTGCAGTAAATAATTGACAAGCGGATGCTTTCTTTGATAATCAACCGAAATGGTGAGAACCCTCTCAACATCGGAAAAATCCGTATCAATAAACTGTTTATATTCCCGGACTAAACTGGCATAATCATTAAACTCAAGATATTCGATAAATTTCAGGAATGCATTTTTAACATCATCCAGGCTTACATGTTCATTAACCGTAATATCATTCAACAATATGACATTAAAATATTCTTCGATATCTTCGATATGCAGTTCATCGATTTTGCTGATAGCCAGAAAATTAGTGATAAATTCACCAAAATTATCGAAGATCTGATCGATACCGTCATCACTGTTGATGCGGTCATAACTTTCCTTGAATTCCTCTATAATCGCATCAACGCCGTTCGAACTTAATTTCCATTCGTCACCTTCAACCATTTCGTCATCTTCAGGTTCATCAGCAAACAAATTTAGCAGAGTATTATCATCTGAATATAACATGGTAGAAAATTTTTCGCTGGCATTTTCTTTGGGTTCATTCAGAGAATCCTGTCCTTTTTTACGAATAATATTAATCACGATGTGCATAATAAACTCAGCAAATTTCAGCAGACGTTTGTCATTTTCACTGAGAACGATATTCATCTCATAGTTATAGAAATCCAGCAGAGAATCCAGAACGACATAGTTTAAAAGATCTGTGTATAAACATTCATCTTTGCGTTTACATTGAGGAGGATGCTGCATGAATTGCAGCAACATACTGTTTCTGATTTGTTCCTCTTCCTGATTTACGGGATCATTAAGATTGGACGGGCACTGCAGTGGACAGGAATTAAAACAATTCCGTTCCAAAAAGACCTGCAAACTATCGCCGATACTAAAGCTGAGGTTACCAATATCTTCCCGATTTAAATACAACAAATGTTTAGAAGTAATATTAACGAAATACTGCAATTCAATACTTGAAGCTAATTCATTAATTAACAAATATATAAAATAATCCAGATTATTGAGTTCATATATTTCTTTTTCCCAGGCCTCAATAAATTCTCTGGCGGTAATATACGATTTTCTCGATTGCTCAGCCACTTAACACCTCGTTCATTTCCTGCAATTTAATCAAATCGATTTGTATCTGTCAATAGTAAAATATGGTGCCGGGACAACCATACAAAAATTGTTTTTAAATACGTCCTTTATTATTTTACGATCTTTTGCAATAATAAAAATCATACAAAAACCAGGAGGATTAAACCTTGCAGTTCAAACATTTAACACCCCCCGTAAAAGGGACTCCCATATCCAACCCGGCTGGTGAATTAAACGTTCCGGATAATCCAATAATTCCATTTATTGAAGGTGATGGCACCGGACCCGACATTTGGAAAGCATCACAGTATGTTTTTGATAAAGCGGTGGAAAAAGCATACAATGGGAAACGAAAAATAGAGTGGTTTGAAATCTTTGCCGGCGAGAAGGCATTCAAAAAATATGGTGAATGGTTACCCCAGGATACTATCGAAGCTTTTAAAGAATACCTCGTAGGTATTAAGGGACCTCTGACAACACCCGTTGGCGGGGGCATCCGTTCTTTGAATGTGGCTTTACGGCAGACATTGGATTTATTTGTTTGTTTACGTCCGGTGCGGTATTTCCAGGGAGTACCTTCTCCCGTTAAACATCCGGAAAAAGTGGATATGGTTATTTTCCGGGAGAACTCCGAGGATATTTATGCCGGTGTGGAGTGGGCAGCGAAAACCAAGGATGTAAAAAAAATAATCGATTTTCTGCAAAAGGAAATGGATGTTAAAAATATCCGATTCCCCGAAACTTCCGGTATTGGAATCAAGCCAATTTCCGAAGAGGGATCCAGCCGCCTGACCCGCGCTGCCATCCAGTATGCCCTTGACCATAAACGTCGCTCTGTAACCTTTGTGCATAAGGGCAACATCATGAAATTTACGGAAGGTTCCTTCAAAAACTGGGGATATGAAGTCGCCGTTAATGAATTCCGTGATCAGGTTGTCACTCAACGCGAAAGCTGGATTTTAGGCAATAAAGATCACAATCCGGATATCACTCTGGATGAAAATGCCCGTCTGGTTGAACCAGGATATGATCTGATTAATGATGCGCAGCAGGCCAAAATAAGAGCTGAAGTGGAAGAAGCTCTTGAGCTCATGCCCACCCACGGCAATGGTCAGTATAAAAACAAACTGATGATTAAAGATGCTATCGCTGATATCGCTCTGCAACAAGTTTTAACACGGGCCGATGAATTTGATGTAATTGCTACTATGAATCTTAACGGAGATTATATTTCCGATGCTCTGGCCGCTCAGGTCGGTGGTATTGGTATTGCACCCGGGGCTAATATCAATTACGAAACCGGTCATGCCATTTTTGAAGCCACACATGGAACTGCTCCCAAATACGCAAATCTGGATAAGGTTAATCCCGGGTCGGTAATTCTATCCGGCGTCTTAATGTTTGAGCATTTAGGGTGGAATGAGGTTGCCGATTTGATCATTAAAGGTATGGAAAAATCCATTGGACAGAAAAAAGTGACTTATGATTTCCATCGCCAGATGGACGGAGCTACTCTGCTTAAAACGTCAGAGTTTGCTCAGGCAATTATCGATAACATGTAATGGCGAATTGTAATACGACAGGCGTATGTAATACATCATGCGCCTGTTTTTTTTAATGCATGTAGATAATTTTCTTGGTTTTAAGAATTTTTACGTTTTTATTTGGCGCATAAACCCGCGTGAAATATACTCCCGCTGCCATTTCTTGGCCAGCCTCATTCCTACCATCCCATTTAAAGTAGTAATTAGGCGTAGATATAAGGTTTGGTCTCAACCGCCGGACTCGTTGTCCCAAAACATTGTATATATCGATAACCAGCTCCTCTTGCAGCCAATGCTGAACCGTAAAATTGACGGTGTTGGTAAAGGGATTGGGATAGATATTATGAAAAGAAGTGGTTTGAGTAAAGGCTTGTTGTTTGGCTTCACGGGATTCTTTTAAAATCCAGTTTTTGGGATCCAGCAGCATTTTTTGCGGATCATGATCCAATGTGAATTGATACTTCTGAATTCTTTGGTTGTTTTGTACGACGACCGTTGTATCACTGCCATCCGAAAATTCAAATGTCAGGTCCATTGGCATTATATATACCGGCTGCACCTGTTCTTGTTTGATGTTCACTTCAACTTGATAACCCGCCAGATTCCAGCCTATTACATCCCATTCGTATTGATATATAGGGAAATACGGATAATTCAGCCACTGATCGAAAAATGTATCCAAATCAAGACCTGATTTTTGTTCACATACCCTTTGGAAGTTCTCCGTGCGCACCGAACCGTATGCCCAATCAAAATCGTATACATAGGATTTAAGAACATCAAAAAAGATTTCATCTCCCATCATGTGGCGCAGCATATGTAAAATCCACGAACCCTTATCGTAAACAATACGGCTGAAAATATTACGGAAATCCGTAGTATCTTGAATTACAATCGTGCCGTCATTGGTATATCGCTGAGTTGCCATATAAGCATGATAAGCATCCTCACCTGGCGGATAACCACTATATCCGGCCCATTCTGCATAAAGCGCTTCAGAATAGGAAGCAAATCCCTCATTGAGCCAGATGTCGGTCCATGAACCGCAGGTGACGGCATCACCAAACCACTGATGACCCAACTCATGCACATAAACATAGCGCCAAAATGGGGACACGGTTCCAATGCTGGTTATGGTCTGGTGTTCCATACCGCCGCCCCAGCCGAACTGGGCCATTCCATATTTTTCATCCGGAAAAGGATAGGGACCAAAATAATGAATCATAGCATCCATGTAATCATGCATTTCGCCAAAAACCGTTTCCGCATCTGTTGCCTGCGATGGATACACATAATAATCCAAAAGCAAAGAGTCCCCATTTTCTTGTTTGTAATAATCTTGAAAATGATAATAATCAGCAATCGCCAGGGAAACCAGGTAAGTTGCAATTGGATAATTCACCTTCCAATGGTATTGCGTATACTCACCCACCACGCTTGTCGATATCAACATTCCGTTAGATGCAACCTTCTGATTTCCGGGAACTTTGACGATAATATCCAGCGAGTCGGCTTTATCCTGAGGCGTATCTTTACATGGCCACCAATATTTGGCCCCATACGGTTCGCTCAGGGTCCATAAATGGTCAGAATTATCATACGGCATCCGGTCAAATGTAAAATAGCGCTGTCCTCTGCTATCCGGTTTGCCCTGATAAATTACGTTGATTTGAAAAAACTCCGTCTGTGAATAAATACGGTCTAAAGTGACCAAAAGCTGCTGATCGATATGTTCAAAATTGCTGACATTTCCCAAAACATCCAAAACAGTTAAAGCATCATCCAAATCTAGAGCAATTTTATCTAACGAATCCTTTTCACTTTGAAATGTTCCGCTAACTTCTCCTTCAATGATCTGGGGTTCATAATGGATAGTCAGTTGGATATTATAGTAAATTGCATCATAGGCTCGATTGATTGCCGTATATTCAGCTTGCTTATTTAAGTACCGGTTAACCTGATTATAATATCTCTGTTTATGTTTGAAAAGGGCTTCCCGGGC
>WJIP01000299.1 GCA_014730185.1 Caldithrix sp.
AACAGAATGGCGAAATTACTTCAACCGAAGAAGATAATCCGCCGGAAGCTGAATTCACCGTTTCACCGCCGGCCGGTGTAGTGGACACGCAGTTTAATTTCGATGCTTCACCAACCACCGATGACATTGATGACATCAGCAATCTGCAATTCCGCTGGGATATGCAGAGCGATGGTACCTGGGAAGTGAACTGGACCAGTTCAACCACAACCACGTTCAGTTATGCCGAAAAAGGTTCATATCTGGTGACCCTGCAAGCTATGGATTCCAATGGGCTGGTAGGTTCCATTACCCATCGCGTGAATATTGGTGGAGGCGCGGGTACAGCTAATCATATTAAATTATTCCGCGATAATCTGCCGTGGGACAGCAACGCCATGACCGATATGCTGGAAAGTCTGGGCTTCACCGAAGGACCGGGAGCCAACCAATACGAAATCTTGACCTCCGATCAAATGGCTACGGCTGAATTAATTCCGGGACAGGATTTGGTAATTATTTCCAATGACCAGGCGCAGACTTTTTATAATAATTATGCTGACAATCAGGTACGTTTTAACAACTTTGTTTACACCGGTGGTTCAATATTCTGGGAAGCCTGTGATCAGGGCTGGGCTGGTGGTTCAATGGCCAATGCCGGCCTTAACTTACCGGGCAACCTGATTACCACCTTCGACTATGATTACTGGAATTATGTACCCACTCCTGATTTGCCCTTGGTTTCCGGATTACCAACGTCCATGGATCATAATTACGCCAGCCATGAGAGCTTTTCCGGATATCCCGATGGCACCATCATCTACTGCATTGATGAATCGGATAACCCGACGCTGTTGGAATTCAATTTAGGCGGCGGTTGGGTTTTGGTTACCGGACAACCACTGGAGCATCAATACGATAACCTGTATGGCAACTCCGATATGGAAGCCTTACTGCCGCGTATTGTTTCCTACTTTACCGGTCAGGAAGAATCCATATCATTACCGAAACATACACCTAAACAGTCCGCGCGTCCGTCCTATCCCGGTAATTAGTTCACTTAATACGTGACTGGTTAGCCGATCAACATGTAGTTGGCGGTACAACGTTAATGATCCCGGATGGTTTTCATAGCCATCCGGGATTTTTTTTGGACCTGTTTCAGGTAGTGAGTTGTAAGTACATTTCAAAGACAACTCTTTTTAATATCCGGCACTCAGAACAATTAGACATTATCGATTTTTCCTGTTAAAATAGTACTGTCAATAGTATATAAAAGCATTATCGGTTATCCCATATGAGGTTTAAGCCATGAAACCCGTCTATTTAGACTACAATGCTACAACCCCCATCGACAACCGCGTGGCGGAAGCCATGCTGCCGTTTATCAATGAACATTTCGGCAACCCCTCGAGCAGCCATTATTACGGCGTCAACGCCAAAAAAGCGGTGCAGGAGGCCCGCAAATCCGTGGCTGAACTTCTGCATTGCGACGTGGATGAAATCATTTTTACCAGCGGCGGCTCGGAGTCCAACAACTATGCCATCAAAGGGGCGGCTTATGCCAAACGGAATCAGGGCAACCATATTATCACATCGGTCATCGAGCATCCGGCTGTAATCGAAGTTTGCCGTTATTTGGAAACTAAGGGATTTAAAGTAACCTATTTACCGGTTAATCGAACAGGTTTGGTTAATCCATACGAGGTTGAAGAGGCCGTCACTCCCCAGACGATTTTGATTTCTATCATGCATGCCAATAATGAAGTGGGAACAGTGCAACCCATAACTGAAATAAGCGCGATCGCCCGTAAACATCAAGTTTTAATGCACAGTGACTGCGCCCAATCCATTGGTAAAATTCCCGTACACGTGGATGAACTCGATGTGGATTTACTATCCTTCGCCGGTCACAAATTTTACGCCCCAAAAGGCGTCGGCGCCTTGTATATCCGCCGGGGCGTGCAGCTGGAGAAACAGGTGCACGGTGCGGATCATGAAATGAACCGACGGGCCGGTACCGAAAATGTGGCCCAGATTGTGGGTCTGGGTAAAGCGGCCGAATTAGCGGCTAATGATCTGCAAGATACTTATGATCACTTAAAAACCATGCGCGATCGGTTGGAAAATGCCGTTTTAGACTTTTTCCCGGAATGTACCGTCAATGGCCATCGTGAACAGTGTTTGCCCAACACCACCAGCATCAATTTTACCGGACTGGAAGCCAACACCATCGTAGAGGCGCTTAGCGATAACGTAGCCGTATCGGCCGGCGCCGCCTGTCACAGTGAGCAGGTAGAGTTATCTGCCGTGCTGGAAGCCATGAAGGTTCCGGTGGACCGAGCCATGGGCGCAATTCGGTTTTCAGTGGGCCGGTTTACGACCAGGGATGACATTGAAACGGCTGTAAAGGCCATCAAGGAAGTGGTTTCGGCTATGCAGCCCCGGGAGGCCTCAACGTTTCTCCCCGAAGATGACGCTGATATCAAGCTTACCCGGTTCACTCATGGATTGGGATGCGCCTGTAAATTACGTCCGCAGTTGCTGGAAGAAGCCCTTAAACAATGGCCGGTGGCCGGGGACGCCAATGTGCTGGTTGATGGCCGGCAGGCGGATGATGCCGCGGTTTATCAAATAGACGAAACGACCGCTATCGTTCAAACCGTAGATTTCTTCACCCCCGTAGTCGACGATCCGTATCAATTTGGCGCCGTTGCCGCTGCCAACGCCTTAAGCGATATTTATGCCATGGGCGCCAAACCTCTGTTTGCTTTAAATATCGTCGGTTTTCCTGCTAACCGGTTACCCATTTCCGTTCTGCAACGCATCCTGCAAGGAGCCAACGATGTGGCCGAAAAAGCAGGCATCGCCGTTATCGGCGGGCATACGGTGGATGATACGGAGCCGAAGTTCGGCATGGCCGTTAGCGGTTTGGTACATCCCGGGCGTATTATGCGCAACAAGGGTGCACAGGTCGGCGATGTATTGATTTTAACCAAGGGGTTGGGTACCGGCATTTTATCCACGGCTTTAAAGCGCGGTTTACTGAACGATGAACAAACGTTACATCTTTATGAAACCATGTCCACCCTCAATAAAGACGCCGCTGATGTAATGCTACGGTTTGATGTCCATGCCTGCACCGACGTTACGGGTTTTGGTTTACTGGGCCATCTTCTGGAAATGATGCGGGCTTCCGGCCGGACTGCCCGTCTGTTTTTTGAGGATATTCCCATATTGGATGGCGTCGGCGACATGGTTACAGCCGGCGTTATTCCGGGCGGTACTAAAGATAATCAAGCCTACACCGAACCGTATGTGCATTATGATACCCGTATGGCTGAAACCCAAAAAATAATTTTAAATGACGCCCAAACTTCAGGGGGGCTGCTGATCAGTGTGGCGGAAAAACAAGCACATAATTTCATTGAAACGCTGCATCAACGGGGCATTCAAAATGCTGCTAAAATCGGTCAAATTGTAAAACAAGAACAGGATAACAATCTGTGTAGCATAACATTATAGTAGATCGTTATGGATAGAAATAATGTACAGTTCTCTATAATCGTTTTTCTTAGCGATGCTCATCATTTGGGCAGCCGGATAATAAATTCGGTGTGTTCACCCACCCGGCTCTCGAAAGTCATTTCCCCGTTATGCTGTTTAACCACGATATCGTAACTAAGCGACAGACCTAAACCGGTGCCCTGGCCGGTCGGCTTGGTGGTGAAAAATGGATTGAAAATCCGTTCTCTGTTTTCTTCTGGGATACCGGGGCCGTTATCTTTAATGCGGATTTCAACATAATCCCGGTCCATGGAAGAGCTTATCCAAATCTGCGGCTGTAGGTCTCTGCTTTCCATGATAAATTTATTATAGGCCGCATAACTTCCGTTATTGAGGATATTTAAAAAAACGCGGGAAATATCCTGAGGTGCCGCCTGAATTTTGGGTAAATTCTCATCGAGTGTCTCATGAAAATCCATATTGAAATCGAGGTGTTGGGCCCGCATGCTGTGATACACCAGGTTCATGGATTCCCGGAGAAGATTATTAATATCGGTGGGCTCTTTCTGCCCGCTCGATCCCCGGGAATGGAGCATCATACTGTGAATAATACTGTCCGCCCGTTTGCTGTGTTGGCTGATTTTACTGATATTACGGTGCAGGTCATCAAACAAGCCATTGCTTTCCGTTATTAATTCATTATCTGCCTTGTTGGTCATTTTAGCAACCATTTCCCTGAGCTCATCGATAAAGTCCAGGGAGATTTCCGAGAAATTACTGATAAAATTCAGCGGATTTTTAATTTCATGAGCAATCCCGGCGGTTAACTCGCCCAGCGAAGCCATTTTTTCCGAGTGCACCAGCTGGGCCTGGGTCTGTTCCAGATTATAGAGTGTTTTCTCCAGGTTTTCCTTGTTTTTCTGCAATTCGTCCGACTTTTTTTGCAGGGCGCGGGTGCGCTCCCCGACCTTTTTTTCCAGGGTACGGCTGTATTCCTCCAGTTGTTCATTGGCTTTCTGTAAATGAGCATAAAGGCGGCCGTTTTCTATGGATACGGCAATTTGTGAGGATAACATGTGTAGCATCCGCACCCGCTCTTCCGTAAACGCTCCCTTCACTAAATTATTTTCCAGATACAGTATGCCGGATAAGTTTTGTTTATGTATCAAGGGAAGAATGAGAAGAGATTTACATTGCTGGCTGTTGATATAATGATCATCCTGAAATTCGCCTTCGGCGGCGGCATCATTAAGTACAACAATTTGCCGGGTGCGCTCCACATAACGAATAAGATTAACGGCAATATTTTGCGCCTTTTCCAGAGGTTTGGACTGCGTGACCTCGACGGATGCTTCCTGGGCTTTCCCTTCGCCTTCGATAAAGAGTTGATTTTCACTGGAGAGCAACAATACCCCTCTTTCCGCCCCGGCATTCTCGATTGTAATACGAATCAAATTTTTAATCAATCGATCGAGCCGGATCTCTCCGGACAGGGTTTCGGAAGCTTTTTGCAGACTGCTTAAATCGATATTTGT
>WJIP01000300.1 GCA_014730185.1 Caldithrix sp.
ATCCTTTTTTAAATAAGTTATGCCCATTCACGATTGATTATTCCGTTACAAAGACAGTCTGCCATTAAAGTTTTCCAACGCATGCAGCTTTTTTTTCCTTTTTACTCATGGGCCTCCAGCCAGTTGGCACCCATACCGGCATCCACTACCACGGGTACCTTTAAATCGATAGCCGATTCCATCAGGGATTTGATTTTCTCAGCAAAAGCCTTCGCTTCCTTTTCGGCCACTTCAAAGACCAGTTCATCGTGCACCTGTAACAACATAGTGGCCGAGGGCTTTTCCTTTTGGATAAAATCATGGATGTTCAGCATGGCCTTTTTGATAAAATCGGCAGCCGATCCTTGTATGGGCGTATTGATGGCCGTGCGTTCGGCAAATTCCCGGATTTGTCTGTTTTTACTGTTGATCTCCGGCAGATATCGTCGCCGATGCATCATGGTTTCTACATAGCCTTCCTGCCGGGCTTTCTCTACAGAGTTTTGCATATAAGCCTGTATACGGGGATAGGTGGCCATGTAATCATCGATGAATTCTTTGGCTTCGTCCTCCGGGATATCCAGACGACTGGCCAGCCCAAATCGGCTCATACCATAGATGATGCCAAAATTGATGGCCTTGGCCCGGCGCCGATATTCGTTATCCACCTCTTCCAGCGGAATGTCGAAAATGAGAGAAGCGGTGGCAGCGTGGATATCCATATTATTGCGAAACTGTTCCATCATCGTCTGATCCTGGGATAGATGAGCGATGATACGCAGTTCAATTTGGGAGTAATCGGCGCTCAGCATCACATAATTCTTTTGGGACGGAATAAACGCTTTGCGGATTTCCCTGCCCAGTTCCGTACGGATGGGGATATTTTGTAAGTTGGGATTACTACTGGACAACCGGCCGGTGGCGGCCACGGTTTGGTTGAATGAAGTATGTACCTTGCCCGTAGCTTCTCGGATCAGCAGGGGTAAAGCATATACATAGGTATTTTGCAGTTTGACCAGTTTGCGGTATTCCATAATTTTCTGAATCAACGGATGGTCAATGTAACGCAGCAATGTATTTTCAGCTGTGGAATACTGACCTGTTTTGGTCTTGGATGGAGTACGCATGCCCAATTGTTCATGGATTTTTAACTGATCGAACAAAATGGGACCCAATTGTTGGGTGGAATTTAAATTGAACGACTGGCCGGTTTCTTCAAATATGTTGTTTTTGATACGTTCGATATCCGCAGATAAATTTTGGGAAAGATTACGCAACAAATCAGTATCCAGCCGCACCCCGCTGTATTCCATATCCAGCAATACACGGATAAGAGGCACTTCCAATTGATAGAACAGCTCTTCCATGCTAAAATCACTGACTTTATCTTTAAGGATATTGTACAGCCGGAAGGTAATATCGGCATCCTCCGCGGCATAGGTCAGGACATCGGCCGCTGCAAGATCGGTCATTTTAATCTGCTTACGACCGCTGCCGATAATATCTTCGATGGGAATCATCTCATAATTCAGATAGTATTCCGCCAGTTTATCCATATTATGCTGTCCGGATGGCGACGTCAGATAACTGGCAATCATCGTATCAAAATAGATACCCTGCACTTCAATGCCATGATGCTTTAAAATAAGCGCGTCAAATTTGATATTCTGGCCGATTTTTTTACGGGTTTCATCTTCCATAACAGGTTTTAGACCACGCAAAACGGCTTCCGCATCAAGTTCGGAGTCCGTGTGACCGATGGCCACGTACCAGGCCTCTTTTTCCTGCCAGGCAAAAGACATACCGGCGATGGCCGCTTCTGTAAAATCGAGGGCGCTGGTTTCGATATCAAACGCAAACTTTTCTTGTCGGGACAAATCGGCCATAAAACCCTCAAATTGCGGCGCATTCTGAATCAATTTATATTGCACGCCACTCTGTTCATGTTTGGCAAAGGCTTCAGCAGTACCGTATTTTTGGGCTAAGGCCAGCATACGGTTATACAATCGACGGAATTCCAGCTCTTTTAAAAGCTGATCGGCTTCCTCCATATCCCAGATTGAAAATTGCAATTCGTCCAGGGATATTCCAATATCCACATCGGTATGAATGGTGGTCAATTCACGGGCTAAACCGGTTTGGTCCCGGGCTTCCATTAAATTCCTCTTGATGGCACTTTCCTTCATTTCATCGATGTGCTCGTACAGATTATCGATGCTATCATACTCGTTTAATAATTTGACCGCTGTTTTTTCACCCACTTTTTCCACACCGGGGATATTATCCGATTGATCGCCCATCAGGGCCAGCCAATCGGTGATTTGGGAGGGGCTCACCCCCATTTTCTGTTTGATCGCCTCGGCATCCAATATCTCGGCTTCCTTATTACTGCGGCCGGGATTGTATAAGAATACATGGTCATTCACCAGCTGGGCCATATCCTTATCGCCGGATACAATAAACACCTCCTGATCATCCTTGCCATAACGCCGGGCTAAGGTACCGATAATATCATCCGCCTCGTAGCCGGCTTTCTCCAGCAGCGTAAAATTGAGACGTTTCAGGGAATCGACAAGGCGGGGATACTGCGCGGCCATTTCCTCCGGCATCTTTTCCCGGGTGGCCTTATATTCCTCATAAATTTCATGCCGGAAAGTAGGCTCCTTGGTATCAAATACGATGGCCAGATATTGCGGCGCTTCGTCTTCAATCAATTTAACCAGCGCACTTAAAAAACCAAACGTTGCCGACGTATTCTCCCCTTTGGAATTGATCAGGGGATTCTTGATAAAGGCAAAATAGCTGCGGTAATACAAAGCCGAGCCATCGATGAGAAAAATTTTTTCTGCCATACGGTATCCTTACGTTAATCGCACTATGGTCACGCCGGTTTCACCTTCACCCCATTTACCCAGGCGAAAATCTTCAATATCATTGCGTTTACGCAAATAGTCATGTACGGCTTGGCGTAAAGCGCCGCTACCTTTACCATGCACAATGCGTACTTCATCCCTTTCGCTTAAAAGGGCATTATCCAGGTAAGATTCTAATTCCATCACCGCCTCGTGGGCCAACAATCCTCTCAGGTTGAGTTCCCCCGGAATATTGGCGCTGACCGCAGTGCCCGTATTCCGCTCTGCAACAGCCGGCCGTCCTTCGGACACCACACGTCCGTGTTCATCAAGCACCTCAATATCCGCTAAATCAACTGAAATTTTTAAACCATCTTTATCAATTTCCACCGTCTTTTTATTGGGAAATATTTTGGACAGGTTACCCTTTATATCGTATTGTCTGGAACGCACATACTGACCGATCTGTAGTTGTCCGATATCCACCGGTTTACGGTTGGACTTTTCTGCCACTGATTCAGTGAGCGATTCCCGTTGTTGTCGTAAGCGTTCCCGGGCGTTTTGGATGGTTTTTTTATCGCCCTTCGATTCTCTGATTTGGCGTATTGCCGCTTCGACTTCTTTATTGGCGTTTTCGATAATTTCCCGGGC
>WJIP01000301.1 GCA_014730185.1 Caldithrix sp.
CCCCGGGAAATGCCCAGTAACAATCCAAAATATTTTGATGCTCTGAAAGCCCAGGCCATTTGTGCAAGAACCTACGCCCTGAAAAAAATGGCTGGCCGCAAAGACAAGTCCTTCCATGTTTACGGCGATCACAGGGATCAGGTTTACGGTGGCCTTTCCGCGCACAATGCCATGTGTAACCGGGCGGTCGAGCAAACCCACGGCGATGTACTTAAATATGAAGAACAACTGGCTACTGTTTTTTATCATTCATCCGACGGCGGCATTTCTGAAAACGCTGCTCATCTCTGGCCCGCTGCCAATGTTGCATATCTTAAAAGTCAAAAAGATATTATTGGCCAAACGTTTGCCTGCTCCCATGCCCCTAATTACAGGTGGCAAAAAATGTTCACCCTCCAACATCTCGATTCTTTGTTCTATCTGCATACGGCAAAATCTATGCTCAAGAAGCCTGTAACGGATACAACGAGGATTCATTTTTCCGCTGATGTCTTGCGGCGGTCAACTTCCGGACGCGTAGCCGACCTCAAACTAACGTATAGCGATACAACCATCGTGCTTAACGATTACGCAATCCGCCGGTTTTTTATGGATCGTAACGGCCGTTCACTACCCAGCACCCTTTTTCAGCTTTCAGCCCGGGGTGACTCCACTCTGGTTATACAGGGTGGCGGTTTTGGCCATGGCGCGGGTATGTGCCAGTGGGGCGCACTCAAAATGTCCGAAATGGGATTCAAGTATTATGATATTCTGGTCAATCATTATTTTCCAGGTACCTATCTGGAGAAGGTTTATTAGCCCATGACATTTTTAAAGAGTACTCTCGTATTGTTTATTATTGTTTTGGTTGCCTGCAACCCGCAGGCTGTAATGCGTGAACGTCAGGGTAAGGCCGAAGTGGATAGTGTGCTGTTTTATAAAAAACACGATTTATCCGACCCCTTTATTGATGCAATTTTAAGTACCCCCTCCGATCATGCGGAGTTACACAAAACATTGGTTCCACCGCCAGCACCGGTTCCCCGGTACAAACAGATCGATGGTTTCCGGGTACAAATCTTTGCCGGATTTGATTCGTTGAAGGCCAACTCACTTCAATACCGTTTAAATCAGGAAATGCAGGATTCGGTTTATATTAAACACGAAGAAGAATTATATAAGGTACAAATCGGCGATTTCCACTATAGGCCGCAGGCGGACAAGTTAAAACGATCTCTGAAAAACAACCAATTTCCCGGGGCATGGACCGTTCAAACCATCATTCAGGTTCCAATTACAGCGCAAGATACTACAGCCCTTTCTAATAACACATCACCTACCGATACAGTGAGCGATGAATTTTTTAAAATTCAGGTTTTCGCAACCGATGATGAAGCGAAAGCGTTAACCATGCTGCAGGATTTAAGAAGCAAATTCGGCCTTCCGGTATATTATTCAAAAGCCGACATTCTTTATAAAATTTTCATCGGCAAATTTAAAACACGTTTAGAAACCGAGAAAAAGTTAAAATCGGTACAGAAGGCTGGTTACACGGACGCATGGATTGTTAGTCCGGATCGTTAAATTCAAAGTTCAAATGCTGATGGATGATTAGCTGCACAATTTTCTCGGTGGCTCCTGTGTTTTCCTTGGCAAATTCATAAGCTTTTTTGCCAACTTTTTTTTGAGCATCCCGGTTAGTAATAAATCTTTGCAAAATTTTAAAGGTATCATCTGTGCTGGATACAACCAGTGCGCCTTTTCTTAACACCAGTTGTTTGGCTTCAAACGAATTCAGATGCACCGGTCCGAAAAGCACAGGTATACCGTATACCGCCGGTTCCATAACATTATGGATGCCCTGCCTGAAACTGCCGCCCACATAGGCTAAAAATGCGTATTGGTACAAATCTGCCAATACACCAATTTTATCCACAATCATTACCCGATTTTCAGCAGACCCTTGATTCAATTCGGTGAATCTGACCGGTTTACAGGTATTAAATTGACTCTTGATCTGTTGGACAAAAGCTTCTTCCGGTTGATGAGGTACTATGATACATTTAATATCTTCATGGTTTTCAAGGACTTCAGACACTGCCGGGAATATATGATCACCGTCTTCTTTCCAAACGCTGCCCAATAAGATTACCCGCGAGGCACTCTGCCAGTATTCAGGTAAGAGCGGCTCCTGGCGTAAAGCTCTCTCTTTACGAATTAAAACCTGATCAAACTTGGTATCACCCACATAATCTACGCGGATATTATTAAAATATTTTTCGAAAGTCTGTCGGTCTTCATTGCTAATCGTACAGATTTGAGTTACGGAAGAATAGATACTATTAAACAGAAACCGGGCCGGCCACCTTATACGGCTCGACTGATCATTTAAAGATGCATTAACAAGATAAACCGGCAGGTTGTGTTTTTTGGCTTCCCAAACTTGATTCGGCCAGGCATCGTGTTTTGAAATGATGAGAGCTTTGGGGGAAAGGTGTTTATAAAAACGCTTCCAGGTGAAGGCAAAATCAAAAGGAAGATATACGATCAAATCGACTCCCGAAAAACGTTTTACATGTTCATAAGCTGACGGCGAAAAAAAAGTGACAATAACCGGGTATTTTTCGAATTCCGATAGCTTAATAACCAATGGTTTAATATGTTCAAACTCACCCATAGAGGCTGCATGAATAACAATCGGATGAGCATGTTGTCCACGGGACCGCTC
>WJIP01000302.1 GCA_014730185.1 Caldithrix sp.
ACCCAACATAATAACACCTATCCATGAGGTCGGTGTCTTTCCACCCCTTGATGACCGCATCTACGAAGGCAATATTCAGGCCCGGGTACCGATTTTCAATGAGGGGCGCACCCTAATGGCGACCCGGACGGCTAAAACAAACCTGGCCACTACCCGTGCACAACATACGGAAAAGATCATGGGAATCATGCAAAATGTGAGTATTCTGTATTTAAAAGCATACCGGTTAAGGGATCAACAACAATTTGTACACCGACAGTTGCAGGCCTTCAGGCAACGTTATTATGAAGTAAAAATGCGTGTTCAGGAGGGCCGTCAATCAACAAACGAATTAGCATTACTGAAATCATCCTTGCAGGGGGCATCAAGTGACAGCCTCGAATTAAGTTCGCAGCTACAAACCGTGTACATACAGTTGGGTCAATTACTCGGCCGAAACAATCCGGTAATGCCTATGCAGAAATCGAAATTGCCCGTTACTATTCCTCAGACGTTAAGGCTTTCATTGGATGAGGCCGTATTGAGTCAGACCGGTCCACGGTTAAGACAAGCCAAATTACAAATGAAAAAAAGTCAGACAATGGCCACTACAGCCAAGCTTAGTTTTTTGCCCAAATTGGACGGTTTTGCCCGGTACACCTATCGCACCGGCGAAAACAACTGGGATCCCGTGGGAGAGTGGGCGGCGGGTGTATCCGTCAGTATACCATTATTTAACGGGGGAAGCCGTATCACAAAATTAAAAACAGCTCAGGCGGGTGCTAAAGCCGCTGCGATGCACTATCAGTCCGCGATGCAGCAGCAAAATGCATATCTGACGGATATTTATCAGCGGTGGCAATCCATACACAGCCAAAAGCAAAAATTACAGGAAGCGGTACAAAAGAAATCGTATTATGTCCATTCCCGCCAGGATCTCTATAAGGAGGGACGTCTGCCCCTGAGCTCTCTGCTGATCCAGGAGAATGAGTTACTGGACCTGCAATTGGAATATAAGAAAAAAATGTATGATGAAAAAGAACAGATCATTCGGTTCTATGCCATTCTCGGTCAAATGAACCAACAGAAAATTATTCATTTATTAAAAGGAGAAGCAAAATGAATACTCATATAAAGCGTACCGTTATGGCGACCCTGCCAATCTTGGCGATGGGATTACTAATAAGTGCCTGTAAGCCATCCGCTCAGCAAACAACGGAAAAACCGGTAGCCGTACGTGTGATGAAGATGGGAAAGCAGGATATGCGCAAGGAACTGCAGTATCTGGGTACGGTCCACGCCGAGAGGGAAATTAAAGTATTGGCCCAAGTGCAGGGCACATTACAAAAATTACCCTTTGAAGAGGGTCAGAGGATTCAGACCGGTGACCTGATCGCTGAAATTTTTGCGCCGGATATCAGAGCAACAGTGAATCGATTGCAGGCAGACAAACAGTACTGGCATAACCGTTATAAAAGTGATCAACGTTTGGCAGCAAAGGAGGCAATAGCAGAAGAGCAGTTGAAGGGCAGTGTCCGAGCGTTCAAATCGGCATCAGCGGCTTTAGAAGAGGCCAAGGCAAGATTAGCCAAAACCCGGGAACACGCTCCCATAAACGGTACGGTATTGGAGTGGTTTTTGGAACCCGGCCAGCATGTTATGCCGGGCCAGCCTTTACTCATCATAGGCGACGGGATTCGCGAAATACATGTTCAAGTCGTAGAAAACGATATAAAAAAAGGTATAAACCCGGGGCAAAAAGTTTTGGTAGATGACGGACAGCATGGTCACCTCCGGGGACAGGTATCTGAGATTGCGCCCAGAGCATTGGGCATATCCAGGACCTTTGATGTTACCATCCGCCTTCTGAACAGAGAAAATTTTAACTTACCGATTGGTGCGTCTGTAGATGTCAATTTTATACTAAAGGAGACCAAACAGGTCCCGGTATTACCTGCGCGAGCCATCCTGCACCAGAATAACCGGAACTATATTTTTGCAATAAAAGATAGTGTGGCCGTTAAGACACCGGTAAAAACAGGAATTCGGTCCGAAGGAATGATTGGCTTGTCATTTACATCTATGGCACCGGACTATGTGGCGGTATCCAATTTGAATCATTTAGAAGAAGGGTGGCGGGTGTATCCTGTGATGGTCGGGGAGGAAAGCAAATGACACTTTCAGGATTTTCATTGAATAATCGTTATACGGTTTACGCTCTGACGATCGGCGCGGTTATTTTCGGGCTGATGGCCTATGCCAGTCTTCCTATTCAGCTATTCCCGGATACGGCACCGCCCCTTGTTAATATTATTACTGCATATCCTGGGGCTGCCGCCGAAGACGTTGCCGATCTGGTATCGGATCCGATAGAGACGGAATGTGCCGCATTGGAAGGTGTGCACGAGGTTTCATCAACATCTCAAGATGGATTATCTCTGGTAACTGTGGAATTTAAATACGGGCGCGATGTGGATTTGGCAGCGGTAGATGCTCAGAACGCCATATCACGCATCCGCGGAAAGTTGCCGGACAAGATTGGTGAACCCCAGGTCATAAAATTTTCTACCAGTGACCGGCCTGTATTAACAATGGGTTTAAGCGGAGAAAATATGGTTGAAATCCGACGATTGGCGGAGGAAGTTTTTTCTCCGGCATTACAAAGGGTGGATGGTGTGGCTGTGGTGGATGTCTTTGGTGGATACGAGCCGGAAATATCGATTCAGGTCAACCGACAAAAAATGGAAGCTTATCGTTTATCGCTGGCTCAAATTGTTCAGGCTGTTAAAGAACAGAATATCAGCGTACCGGCAGGTCAAATCCGCTCCGAAGGTCAGCAATATACATTTCGTTTGGACGCCCAAAGCACGGATATCGAGGATATAATGAACATTTTGGTGGATACACCGGCTGGTGCCCGCGTACGCATCAGCCATTTTGCTGATGTGCAAAGTGGGGCCAGCGAAGATTTATCCCGGTTTCGGGTCAATGGTCAATCGGCCATTGCCATGCAAATTTTTAAACAAGACGACGCCAATACCGTCGATGTAGTCCGTTTAAGCCGGGCTAAATTCGAGGATTTGGACCGTCAGTATCCGAGTATAGACTTTCTGGAAGCGGAAGAATCAGCCTCTTTTACTGAACAGGTTGTGGATAATATGCTGGGTAGTGTGTGGCAGGCATTGGTTCTGGCGGCTGTTATCATTTTTTTATTTCTGGCCAGTTTTAAACGCGGTTTTGTGGTGGCTATTTCCATGCCCCTGTCATTCCTATTAACCTTCGCCGGCATGAAATTGTTTGCCATCGAAGTCAATATGGTCACCCTCACCGCCATTATTTTATCCGTTGGTATGGTCGTAGACGGTTCCGTGGTCGTTCTGGAAAATATAACCCGCCACTACTCGGAGCAGAACATGAGTCCTTTACAGGCAGCTAAAGAAGGAGCCAATGAAATTCAATTTGCTGTAATCGCCGGAAATGCCACAACCCTTACGGTATTGATTCCTCTCCTATTTATGTATGGCTTTGTCGGTAAAACGTTTGGTCCTTTGGCAGGCACTTTGATTATCGCATTTGTATCATCAATGATTGTTGCTTTGACCCTGGTACCGATACTGACGATGCATGTTAGCGGCAATGACGGTCGGTTTGATAAATGGGCGCACACTATCGCCGGGCCCTGGCGCTGGTTGATGGATAAAACAAGAACCGCTTATCTGACGATATTAAGGCATTCTTTGCGTCATGGATGGATGGTGTTTATAACGGCAGCCGGTCTATTGATAATTGGTTTGCTTATTTTGCGATTTCAAGGTATGGAATTATTACCCAAAATGGATAGCGGCGCCAGTTTTGTGACCGTAGAAACGCCATCGGGTTCTTCCCTGGATGAAACGGAAAATGTAATGCGGGAAGTGGAGCAAATTTTACTGGCTGAGCCGCAGGTTGAAAAAATATCCAATCAAATGGGATTTGAGCCGGGCATGCATTCTTTCGGCGGTGGCGGCGTGCAGGGGCCGACACAGGGTTATATTTCGGTTACATTAACCCCGAGAACAGAGCGCAGCGAATCTATCTGGCAAATCCAAAATAGGTTAAGGGATAAAATGAAACGGATTCCAAATATTCAAAATCTGGTGGTCAGGGAATCGGGTAGCACAGCCCGGGCGACTACTGCTGCCTCCATTGTGGTCAGTATAAAAGGGGGAGATGCCCTGGTACTGGATCAATTGGGCCAAAACGTGCTGAATCGTATTAAAACCATTGACGGCATTGTTAATCCGTATCGAAGCTGGCGCAGGGATCAGAGGACGATCCGTTTGACTATCGATGAAAAACGAATGCGGGAACTTGGTCTTTCGGCTGCGCAGGTATCGGCTCAGATGATCCAGGCATTGGATGGCATCAACGCCGGAGTACTGAAAGATAACCTGGGAGTGGATACCCCCATTCGTGTGCGTTATAATGAACAATTTCGAAATTTCCGGGAAGATGCCTTTGAGATTCGCACTATTGCTCCGGCAGACGGCCAAATGATTCCCATGGGTGCTATACTCCGGGAACAGGATGTTTATGTACAAGGTCTGGTAACCCGGCAGAATCTGCAACCTACACTTGACGTGCTGGCACTGCATGCAGACAGGCCCCTAAACTTTGTAACAGCGGATGTGGCGAACATGGTTAAAAAGATTGAAACTCCGCAGGGATATGAGTTGAGTCTGGAAGGTGAAAACAAGGATATGGAAGAGTCCAGAGGCGAGTTGATGAGTGCATTATTCATTGCCTTTATTGCAATCTATCTTTTATTGGCCGCCCAGTTTCGTTCTTTTCTGCACCCGATTACCGTGATGATGTCGGTCCCTTTGAGCATCATCGGCATAGCATTAGCCCTGTGGATTGCCGGAAAACCAGTGTCCATGCCCGTATTGGTGGGGATGATTTTACTTCTGGGTATTGTGGTCAATAATTCCATTATTTTGATTGATTTTATAAGGCAACGGCGTCAGGCGGGTGAAGACAGGCGCAGTGCTATTATAAATTCCGTGGGAACCCGCTTTAGGCCTATTATGATGACATCACTTTCAACGATTGTGGGCATGATACCACTGGCGGCAGAATGGGCTCTTGGCGCAGAACGATTTTCGCCTTTGGCCGTAGCTGTGATTGGTGGCATGGTCGCATCTTCTTTTCTGACAATGATCGTTATACCGGTGTTATACGATGCCTTCGAAGGAGCAAAGGTAAAACTGGGTAAAATAACCAGTTAAATATTTAGGCCGGATTATTCATACCGGGTAAGCATAGAGATAGCAAGCTCCTGGTCAGTTAAGAAATCAATGAAAAGAGAGTTTATCAATCAACAAGTGATCAATAATAAGAAAGGATAATCACATATGATTTATACTAAAGTTATAAGCATAGGATTGCTATCAGCCCTGCTCTTGAATGGTTGCACGAAAACGGATAGAACAATGCCCGAAGAGTCAAACCAACAATTGCATAATAAATCGGCAACAGCGGAAACTCAGGATACAACTATGGAAGGGTTGGATTTACCGGTTGAATTTCAAACCCTGTTAAGGCAGGAAATGCGCCAGATAGAAAAAGGGATGAAGCATTTGCTAACTGACCTGGTCCGCGGACGCCCCAATCAGGCTGAAAGAATGGCTCAACGTATTCACAACAGTTTTATTCTTAAACAACAGCTTTCAAAACAGGAATTGAAGCAATTGATAAAATTATTGCCGGATGAGTTTGTGCGGCGCGACAGGATTTTTCATAAGCAGGCCAAGCAATTGGCGGAAGCGTCCAAAGAAAATAATTTTCAGAAAAGCGCAAAAATTTATGGCCAAATGGTAAACGGGTGTGTCGGATGCCATTCCCGTTTTGCCGCTGAACGCTTCCCCAAAATGAACAGGCCTTCAAACTAAAAAGAGTCTATAGAATGAAGCGATCCGCAGCCAATACCTTTTGGGTATGTATTTGCTATTTTTATATTTTATCATTTATTCTGCTGCTTTCCGCGGGTTGGTTAATGGCATATGACGGTAATCAATCCAATGGTAACCAAGCTTGGCAACGGTATAATCAATTGATGAATAATCAACTCAGAGATGACCTGTTTCGGCACTATCCCTGGCTGACCAATGCTGTCTATCAATCGCTGATATCCATGGAAAATTATTCAAGCATTTATCATGTGATGGCACAAGAAAAATATCGGCAGGATTGGATGCATCATCCGCGCAATACTCAGCATTACCAGCATAATCTCTTTAAGGGTAGATCAAATGAATTTACACACATGATGACCGACAGTAAATATGCTCTGGAGAAAAGTATTTTAACATTAATAAATGCTGGTATGACACGTTCACTTTCTTATAATTACGCGGGTTATCATGCTTCCAATGCTCTTAAAAGTGAAAATGTACTCCGTCAAAATGCGTTGCTCAATATTCTGTATAATAATGTGGGTACCGATAAAGTACGACATGTGCCGGGCTACATGAGCTTCGATGTGCATGTACATTCCCACCATTCATTTGATGGAACGAGTAATTTGCGAAATCTGTTATTGATGGCTCATAAAAAGGGATTAAATGCAATAGCCATAACCGATCATGATTTTTTTGACGAAACGTATCGGGCCCAGCGCCTGTCAGATCGCCTCAAAAAAGAGGGAAAGTTACCCCCCATCGTTTTCGGTGATTAATGGCGTGGAAATTTCGGCGCGTAAAGGACATATTCTCGCTTTGTTTATTCACTTCTATATTCCGTCCGGTATGAGCGCAAAAAAACCATTGAAGCTATTCATGAACAGGGTGGCCTGGCCATCGCTCCACGCCCGTTTCAACCGGCGTTCGGCGTAGGGGGTAAAATCGTGAAAACTCATAATTTGGATGACATGGTTATAACCGGCGCCGGTGCTGAATTTGCGCTATCTTATCGGTTAGCGGAAGAAGTACAAAATAGAATGGCTATACTAATGGATTCCGATACACACGTGGAGAGTGGTCTGGCCTGGTTCGGTTATTCACTGGCTGAGACCGATTACATGTGTGCCCGTGCTTCGTATACCGCTATCAAGCATGGCCGGACACAACCTGTGCATAAAAATATTATGAGAATGCAGAAAAGTATAGCCGGTTCGTTATTAGGCCATACCCTTGCCTCTTCGGTTTATAATGTATTTACCATTAAATACGGAATGGAAAACATACTGTCATCACTTTTACTGGCCGATAATTTTTCAGTTAGGGGGCTGGTGCCCGATGGCTTGAATAAACTTCGTACGTTTCCTCTGGCCATATTGGATAAGAAGATCCCGGATGATCTGATAGATAATACTATTTTAAGAGGATTCGATATCTTTTACGGTCCCGTTTATTTATCCTGTGAATGGCAAAATAAGCAAGCAAACTGGCAAGTGGGATTTGTTGAATATTGGTAATTATAAATTGAAACAAAGGACAGTATCATGTTATCCGCAAAAAAACAGGGACAACGAACCCGTTCACGCATTATCATTATGGCAGGTAAATATTTGCCCGCCATGGTAAAGAAGCGACTAAATTATCGGATGTTGCCCGGCATAGTGGTGTAAACACATCCTTGATCTACCATCACTTCCGAAGCAAAGAGAAATTATACGGTATTGTGCTGCGCAGTCAACTTAAAAAGATGGTTGATTATCTGCACGATCACTTGTTGTACAATTCCATGATCGAAAAAAACAGCCAGAAAGTAATCGCAGTTTTCTTTGAATTCCGGCAAAATCATTCTTCTATTTTGAAAATGTTGCTGCATGAGATTAATAGTGGGGCTGAAATGCTGGTCGCAATACTCCATGGCGATTATCTGAAAGAGTACCAGCAAAAAATAAAAAATATTATATCCATTTTAGAAAAATATGTGTTTGGCGGATGTAAAAGTGATGAAGAATGTATGCAGCATTTTATAAACCTGGTTGGCATTTTGATGATTTTCTTTTTGCTTGAGCCCTTGTTCAAACGCCTCTTTTTTATTGATGAACATAGCAGAGAGCAGTTTATTAAAAAACGCATTAAACCGGTAAGTCAAATGTATCATTATACGGAAAAGGCGATGGGATAATTTTTATATTTTAATTTTGTCATGCGTATGGTTACATTAAAACCGCTGATCAATGGCAGAACCCCAATTTTTAATTTTACATGAGCTGCCTATGAACCATGAAAACGAATATGACTTAACCATCATTGGTGCAGGGCCGGCCGGAATGACGGCTGCTATTTTTGCCCAAAATAAGGGTCTTAGTCTGCACTTAATTGAGGGCATGCTTCCCGGAGGTCAGTTGACGCATCTTTATCCTCATAAACCGGTTTATAATTACCCGGGATACGCCAAAATTACCGGTGGACAACTTGCAGAACAAATGCTGAATCAACTTAAACAGAATACTGTTTCCTATCAGTCAAATGCGCCCATCGAAAAGATTGAGAAAGAAGAAGAATCAGAGCACTTTTTTTTGCAGACACCGGATCAAATGATTAAGAGTCGATCGGTCATTATTGCCGCCGGAATGGGACTGTTGCAACCTAAACCGATTAATGCCGAGGGCGAAGCAGGGTTACAGGGTAAAAATATATTTTACACAATTACAAATTTAGAGTCCTGGAAAAACCATAAAGTGTTGATCGTTGGTGGAGGCAACAGTGCTGTTGATCATGCTCTTTTGCTGGCGGAGCAGGGATGTGAAGTGGCTCTGGTGCATCAATTGAATAATTTTCAGGCTGAAGATGCTTCTGTACAAAATCTAAGAGAAACCGATACGGAAATCCTGATGGAATATCAGGTTTTATCTTTTAAACCAACTCAGCAAGGCAGAGCAGAGATAAACATTAAACACAAAAAAAGTGGAGATATCTGCGCAAAAGAGGCGGACCTGGTGTTAATAAATATTGGACTTAAACCAAATCTAAGCTTCATCGATTCAGTTAATCTTGAAAAGAAAGGCAAGCAGGTAAAAGTGAACACCGAAATGCAAACCAGTGAATCCCGCATTTACGCCTGCGGCGATGTGGTGACCTATCCGGGCAAAACCCGATTGATTGTAACTGCCATAGGTGAGGC
>WJIP01000303.1 GCA_014730185.1 Caldithrix sp.
GGTTTAAATCAATCGTGTTTTTGTAGTTCAGTAGTCGTTGCATTTGGCCGGGTTAGCATCGCGTTAGGTAAAAAAATGATAGCCTTAATTTTAGGAAATACGGACGGTATTGGATTGGCCGTTACTAAACTGTTGTTGCAGGAGACGCTCGCGCCGCAGCCTGAAGCCGCGCAAATTCGTTAGCACTTTGCTCTATGGCGGGGTGCGCATAAGTAAAAGTCGTTACGCACACAGAAATTACGAATGTACAGAGGATTAATTTATTTTGTAAGGAGTTGATACATGCACATTCCCGTTTATATTCTTATCATTGTATCGTTGAGTTTTATAAGTTGTACCTCGAAGGATGAAACGCCCAATGATAATGCCCGGGAGCCTGTTACCATAAATCCGGATTATGATGCAGCATTAGCAGCAAAGCTAAAGGCAGATGATTACGGAATGAGTCGATATGTAATGGCTCTTTTAAAAGCAGGTCCTAATCGAGATCAGGATTCTACAACCGCCGCCGAACTTCAAAAAGCACATTTAAAAAATATTCGAAGATTAGCAAAAGAAAACAAATTGGTATTAGCAGGCCCTTTTTTAGATGACGGGGAAATACGCGGGATTTACATATTTAATGTCACAAGTCTTGAAGAAGCCCAAAAACTTACCGGGACGGATCCCGCCATTAAGGCCGGCAGATTAGAAATGGAACTTCATCCATGGTACGGATCGGCTGCTCTAAAAAAGGTTAATGAAATACATAAAAGTATCGAAAAGAAGAAATTTTAACTCAAGATGTTTTTATGATCATGAAGCTTCTACCTCTACTTGAGATGAATGCCGGCGTCCGGGCAGAAGGCGCCATTCCGGTCATCTTCCGGCGGCGACCTGCCTGCCTTAGGCGGGAATAATCGGGATATTGAGTGGTTATAACTCAACAAAAATGCTGTTTCAAAAACTCATATCCAAATGAATCGATAAAGGACAAGATATGAATAAATCAAGCAAACACGATGAGCGTATTGCAAAAATGACATTTGCTTCGGTATATCCACATTATATTACAAAAGTGGAGAAGAAAGACCGCACGAAAAAAGAATTGCATCAAGTCATTGAGTGGCTAACCGGGTTCGATGAAAAAAAGCTAAAAGAACTCATTGAAGAAAAGGCAACTTTCGAAGTATTCTTTGAGAATGCTACACTGAACCCGAATGCTCACCTAATTACCGGTGTTATCTGTGGTTATCGGGTGGAAGAAATCGAAAATCCGTTAACACAACAGGTAAGGTATTTGGACAAGCTGGTGGATGAATTGGCGAAAGGTCGTAAGATGGAGAAGATTTTGCGGGTTGCATAGACTGCCTCGTGAATGATTGGATAACTTTTCACTTAAACAACACGGCAGAAAAAAAACACGGTTTACAGCAATAGCTATGAGTAGTAGCTCCCTCCGGGATACTACTGCTGATAGCCAAACCGTTAATATATACTTGATATTAATGTTAGGTGTATAACCAATCGGTGCACTTGAACGACACCCCGTTTTTTTTGGGCAACGGTATCAAACCGGTGCGGGGCAACGGCTTGGGGCGAGCGTCGCCGCAGTGCTGAGCCATGCCGTTATCCTATAGAAATATATAAATATAGGGAACAATACTCTGCAATCAGTATCCGGCACTCTGTATATGCAGGCGTTCAACGTTTATACACCTGGAGTGTGTTGTCCTAAGGTGTTTGCCGTGGCTGATTTTAATTTCAAGGAAGGTAATAAAATGACAACTCTTGTCGTTGGTGCCAACGGAGCTACGGGCAGGTTGCTCGTGGAACAACTCCTTCAACGCGGGCAGGACATTAAAATCATAGTGCGCACAACAAGCACTTTGCCCGATTCAATCAAAAATAATAAAAATGTACATATTATCCAGGCCAGCATCCTAGACCTTGATGATGCTGAAATGGCTCGGCATGTAAAAGGATGCAACGCTGTAGCTTCATGTCTTGGTCACAATATTAGTTTTAAGGGAATCTACGGAAAACCTCGCAGGCTTGTAAAGGATGCTACTCGGAGGATATGTGGGGCTATTAAGGCAAACGACCCAAAAGAATCCGTCAGATTTGTTCTCATGAATACGTCAGGAAACAGTAACCGTGATTTATCTGAAAAAATCTCAATGGGCCAAAAGTGTATAATCCGGCTTCTCCGGTTACTATTACCACCTCACGCTGACAATGAGCAAGCGGCCGAATTTCTGCGTACAGAAATCGGCCAGGATGACAAAATAATTGAGTGGGTAGCGGTTCGTCCGGATGGTTTGATTGATGAAAGCGAGGTTACTGAATATGAGATATACCCTTCACCCATCAGAAGCGCCATATTCAGTGCCGGCAAAGTCAGCAGAATTAATGTTGCTTCTTTTATGGCTGAACTGCTGACCGATCAAGAGTTATGGATGAAATGGAAAGGTCAGATGCCCGTGATTTATAGCAAAGCGAGTCTGTAATTGTGATAGTTGATCTTATATACAAAAAGAGGATAGCACTATGAAACCGAGAACATTATCGATAATCGCAGGTTGCAGTTACCTGGTTATATTTTTTGCTGCAATATTTGCTAATTTTTTTGTGATCGAATCAATCCTGAAAGATCCTTTAGTGACCATTCAACAGGATCATGTGATGGTAAGATTTGGGATTTTAGCTTTTCTGGTTACGGTTGTTTTTGATGTTATTGTTGCCTGGGCTTTATACGAATTATATAGAACAAACAAATTTTCAGCCCTTAGTACACTTTTCAGAATGATGCATGCTGCTATAATGGGTGTCGCAGTATTTGCTCTTCCCGTCGCATTAGAATCAAATACTGGTCAGGAAATTCTAAAACAAATTGACATTTTTAATATTATATGGCTAATAGGATTATTCTTTTTTGGAATTCATCTTATACTATTGGGAGTGATTATTGCAAAACCCAGGATAATTGCGGTATTTCTCACAATTGCCGGTATAATGTATATGGTTGATACAAGTGCACACTTTTTGCTCCCAAACTATGAAGAATACAGTACAATCTTTTTAGCATTAGTAGCCATACCAAGTATTATTGGTGAAATGGCCTTTGCGATTTGGCTTCTCGTCAAAGGAGGTAAGGCATAGCGTTTAAGCCAATGAGAGTGGGCGGTTGGTAAGGGGATCAACCATTATTGAGAAAAAGAAAAAAGTGATTGTATTTGCCGAATATATATTCTATATTTTGAAAAACTCATCCTGCTAAGTTAAGAAGACCTACAAATTTCGACCTGGAAAATAAAATGAAATATATTGAAGTATGCTTAGAATTATCCTTTTAACTTTAAATTTTAAAAAAGGAGTTGCCATGAAACGAAACATACTTTTTATCAGTCTGGTGATTTTATTTTCTGTATCTATGCATGCAGTTGCCCAGAAAGGTGGAGAAATTGTCTTTTCTAAAAGTTTAATCAATCCATCCAGTCCAAATGGATTGATAACTGAATTTCAGGCTGGAGACAATATTTATTCGGTAGCCTATTTTGACAAAACGATTAAACAATTAGCCGGTCCGAGGGCGAAAAAAAGTACAATTATGGAAATCTTTATTTACGAACTCAAACAGCCGTTATACGATTATCAGCAACCAAGTGAAAAGCAATTAGAAACAAGCTCGTTGACCGTTTCAGGAGCCGCTCTTGAAAAAAATTATCTTTCACTTGATATTATCCCGGAACCAAACAACATGACAGCTTATGTAACTTCGGATTTAGTATATAAAAAATTTGGTCCGAAGTATGATGGACCCGTAAAATTTGCTGAGCGATTCGCAAAATTGGATCCGGTTGACCATGAAATTATCGTAAAAGTAAAGTCGAATTACAGTGTTGTGGCTGAAGGTAAGTTCATTATAAAAGGCGATGATTTTACTGTATATCAGAATATTTCAACGGCAATAAACGAGGCAGCTTCCAATATAAAAACTCAAAAAACCGTAATGCCTGAATCTGTGCGTTCGGACAAGAAGCTTGAATAGGAAATGTTGGAGGCTTTTTAAAATTCTCAAACTTACAAAGATAGGATTAAAGGGGAAGTTTTGAAAATCGTCATCATTGATCCGGATTGGATGACCCGCAGGAATCCGGTTACCGGTATGATTCTACATAGATATATCAGAGCTGCAATTGCCGTAAAAAATAGTGACGGTTCATGTACA
>WJIP01000304.1 GCA_014730185.1 Caldithrix sp.
AAAGTATACACCTTTAATTGGTCATAGTATTATTTTGACAAAAGGCGAGGCAAAGCTCCATCGCGTCGATTACAGTCGCAGCTATGATGACCATATAAATACATTACAAAGAAAAGTAGTCTAATGAAGGTCTTAATCAGTCATTCGTATTTTCTGAATCTGGATCCTAAAGAGGCGGCCAATCGCAAGCCCTATCCCCCGTTGGCCCCGTTGTATCTGGCAGCCCTTATCAAACAGGAGCTCAATATCGATTGTCAGTTTTACGACGTCATGTTTGATAATGACGAGAGCGGATTAGTGGAGACGATAAACCGCTTTCAACCGGATGTGTTCATACTTTATGATGATGATTTCAATTTTCTGACCAAAATGTGTCTAGAAAGTATGCGCCGTACCGTTTTTAAGATGATGGAAAAGGTTGAACAACCGGCGTTATTTTTGGCCCACGGTTCCGACGCCTCGGATCAGGCGGAAGACTATCTGAAGCACGGATTCGATTACGTTATCCACCGCAATCCGGAACGCGTCATAATTGATATATTAAATAACATGATTGCGAACCAACCGGTTGAACAACGGCATGAACTGCCTAGTCTGTCCTATTTAAACAATGGCCAAATCGTGCACAATCCGCACAACCGCAAACAATTGGACCCGAATAAAGTGCCCATGCCGGCCTGGCCAAAAATCGACATCCAGCCCTACCGGGATATGTGGCTAAGCAACCAAGGATATTTTTCCGTCAACATATCCACTTCACACGGGTGTCCGTTTCGCTGTAACTGGTGCGCCAAGCCATTGTACGGGCGGAGTTACAAAGCAAGACCGCCTAAATTCATTGCCGAAGAATTCGCCTATCTTTCGCGGGAGTTAAGGGCTGATCACGTGTGGGTCACCGATGATATATTTGCTCTGAAACCGGGATGGATTTCAGCATTTGCGGATCATCTTGAAGCAAAAAACGTGCGTATCCCCTATAAAATACAATCCCGGGCGGATTTGATGACAGAGGGCCATGTGGCCGAACTAGCCCGGTCGGGATGCAATGAAGTATGGCTGGGCGTGGAATCCGGTTCCCAGAAAATTCTGGACGCCATGGGCAAGGATACCCGACTGAGGGATATTTTCCAAGCCAACACTACGCTTAAACGCCACGGTATTAAAGTCGGATTTTTTCTGCAATACGGTTATCCGGGCGAGGAGTTGGAAGATATTCACAAGACGCTCCACTTAATACGTACCTGTCTGCCGGATCATATCGGCATATCGGTTTCCTATCCCCTCAAAGGAACGCCTTTCTACGATAAGGTTGTGGAATCAATGGGTGAAAAAAAGAACTGGACGGACAGCGGCGATCTGGCGTTGATGTATCCCGGAAAATTTCATCCTGACTTTTACCGGGCGCTGCATCAGTACACTCACCATTATTTCGGATTTGTTTCTCTGTTCCGCCGTCAAACATTGAAGAGGCGATTGCGCAGAATGGCCGGTCAATACCGGCATATTCCGGGCATGATCAAATATAAATATTTAATGAATCGTTACCGGGAGGCTCCGGCCGGTTAAGGGAAGAAGGTTTTGCATTATTGTTGAATCGGATTGAGAAAGCATTATGGATATTCTACTAACCCACAGCTACTTTATAAATGAGGATGAACTGGAAAAAAAGGTCATGAAGCCCTATCCTCCCCTGGGGCTGCTGTATCTGTCGGCCTATCTCAAGGAACAAAACTTTGATGTGCGGGTGTACGATACCACCTTTTCATCTTACGACCGGTTAATTGGTTATCTTGAGCAAACCAGGCCGCCGGTTTTGGGCATCCACTGTAACATGATGACAAAATTCAACGTTATGAAAATCATCCGGTACTGTAAAACCCACTCCATCACTTCGATATTAGGCGGCCCGGATGCTTCCACTCAGGTGGAAGAATTTTTGAACTACGGTGCTGATGTGGTCATCTCCGGTGAAGGCGAGGAACCGTTAACGGAAACATTAATCCGTCTGCAGGCGACCGATAAACACCATCTGCACGAAATCTCTAATGTGAGTTTTAAAGACGCAGAAGGTCAAATCATTCAGAACAGCCCCCAACATTCGCGGCGACCATTAGACACTTATCCCAATCCCGATCGTGAAGCGATCGATCTGGAACGTTATCTTTTCACCTGGGAAAAACACCACGGGCAGCGCCCGGTTTCGTTGATTACCGCCCGTGGATGCGCCTTCACCTGTAAATGGTGTAGTCATTCCGTTTACGGCTGGACGCACCGCCGGCGCAAACCCGAATACGTGGTATCAGAGATTAAACACATTATTGAACGTTATAACCCAACTCATCTGTGGTTCGCCGATGATGTCTTTACGGTTAACAAGCGCTGGTTACGCAAATTTCATCAACTGATGGTAGATGAATCGATTCGACTGCCGTTCGAATGTATTGCCCGGGCCGATAAACTGGATGAAGAACTGGTAACACTATTAAAAAGCTTGGGGTGTTACCGCATCTGGTTCGGGGCCGAATCGGGCAGCCAGCGCATCTTAGACGCCATGGCCCGGGGTGTGACCAAACGACAAATTTCGGACGCCACCCGCTGGTGCCAGAAACACGGTATCGAAGCAGGATATTTTGTTATGTTCGGTTATCCCGGTGAAAATATAGAGGATGTTTACGAAACCATCGAGTTTGTCAGTAAAGAACAACCGGACCGATATCTGACCACAATAGCTTATCCCCTGCGCGGCACGACCATGTATAATGAAATAAAAGATCAGATCAAATCAAACGGCGACTGGGAAACTCAATACCAACGGGAGATGGATTTAAAGAACCGATTTCCCAAACAATTGTATCATTACGCTATTAAAAAGCTGGCCAGCGATTTCCGCTTGCGTCAACCGAATAACGGCAATAAACAAATATTCAGGCGGCTGGCCCATCAAACACGTTCCGGGTATTGCCGGTTACGAATGAAGCAATTACAGCATATACGCACCTGAATTTATTTATTCACTAATTCATCTTCAAAATGATCGAATTTAAAAATAAACCAGATAAATTACAGCCCGTCATTGCATCGGATAACCGGTTAACGGAAACGTTTGACAGCTACGCCGAGGATTATGATTTATCCTTCAATAATAATTTCATAGGCCGGTATCAACGCCAACGTGTCCATGAGCTGCTGGCTGAACAACTGACGCCCTCCCAATTCATTCTGGATGTAGGTTGCGGACCGGGTTCGGATTTTGCATTTTATCAAAAAATGAACCTGAGTGTGGAGGCCATAGACGTTTCCAAACGCATGGTGCAAATAGCCCGGCAAAGAGCTTCTGCATTAATTTATAACATTGATATCCATCAATCATCGCTGGAGCGTTTTGATACAGACAGACGATATGATGTAATCATTTTGAATTTCGGCGTTATTAATGCCATGGATTATTTTGACAAAAGCATGCTAAAGTTAAAACGCTTACTGCATGCCGATGGCCGCCTTATCATCATAGCCATGCCGCCGGTTCATATTTTCTTTATTTTAGAAGCCATGTTAAAGCTGCGGTTAAAACAAACATGGCAGCGTATGGTTCAAAAATACGCCGTGTTGCCCAACGGACTCAAGGTTCATTACTTTACAAAACAGGACTTTAAAAAGCACTTTTGTATCGAAAAAGCAGAAAACCTGGGCGCGTTCATGCCAACGCCCCATCAGTACCAAAAAAGGCCGTTCATCCGGCGGTACAGTCAATGGGCTATGCATCTTGAACAAACCATTAAAACAATGTTGCCCACAGCAATAGGGGGCGATCATGTGTATTACGCTTTACGCCCTGTTCGCCATAACGAATAAAGTTTCGCGGAATTTTGATTATGAATGAAGCATCGTTAAAAAATACAAATGATAAACTGCAACCCGGCAGATTAAATTTCCTTTCCAACCCGGAAAACCACAAAACTTTTGAAGAAATTTACCGGGGATTACGTCAAACGGAAGGCCGGCATTACGACGATCAGACCGTTGCCCAATTGCCCGATGTACCGCACGGTCATCCGTTTTTCGAAGAATGGCGCATGCGTAAAGATTCGATGAAGCGGCTTTATAACTATCTAAGACGCAAACGACGCTCACTAACCATCCTTGATTTGGGGTGCGGGAACGGCTGGCTTGCTCATCGCCTGGCCCATTTACCCCATTCCACGGTTTATGCCTTGGATAAAAATCAGGCCGAACTTGAGCAATCGGTTCGGTTATTCTCCGAACAAGAGAATCTTATGGCTATTTACGGCGATATATTTGCAGAAATCTTTGACGATACACGGTTCGATAGTATAATCTTAGCCAGCGTAGTCCAATACTTTAAGGATACCCAATCATTAATCGGACGACTCATCCGGTTATTGAAACCGGAGGGTGAGCTGCACATCTTAGACAGTCCTATTTATTCGGAACACTCGGCGCCCGCTGCCAGGCAACGTTCGTACGATTATTTCGAACGCATCGGTTATCCGGTAATGATGCATTACTATTTCCACCATCGATGGGAGGCATTAAGTGATTTCGACTATACCATCAAATATAATCCGAACGCATGGCAAAGCCGGTTTCAAAGAAAATTCATGAATCGAATGCTATCACCGTTTCCCTGGATCGTGATTTACAGTTAAGCAATGAGGCTATATATATAAACCATAGACAAACCGGATACAGACTAAATGATCAATGTTAATGAATTCATCAAACGCAGCGCCACGCTCTGGAGCGACCGCATCCACACCATGCCTATAGTCACACTAATGCCGCACAGTGCCTGCAATTGCCGTTGCGTGATGTGTGATATCTGGAAAGCCAATCAAAATAAACAGGAAATTTCAACCGATTTACTATCCCAGCATTTGCATGCACTAAAACAAATGAATGTGAAATGGGCGGTGCTTTCCGGCGGCGAAGCGCTGATGCATTCCAATATGTGGAAATTTTGCGAAATGCTGAAAACCATCCAGGTGAAAATCAGTATTTTGTCCACGGGATTGTTACTAAAAAAACACGTCGAATCCATTGTCAAATGGACGGATGAAGTGATTGTGTCGCTGGACGGCAGCGCCGAAGTGCATAACCGCATCCGCAATATCCCCAATGCCTTTCAAAAATTGCAGGAAGGCATTCAAGCCGTACGCCATATCGATCCCGAATTCCGAATTAGCGGACGCTGCGTCTTACAGCGCTTAAATTATTTTGATCTATCCAATATTATTGACGCCGCCCGGACAATCGGACTCAATCAAATATCGTTTCTGGCGGCGGATGTCAGCTCCACAGCGTTTAACCGTCCCGGAAAATGGGACAATGAACGCGCCTCCGATGTCGCTCTAAATACACGTGAAACGCAGGAATTTAGTGAATTAATCGAAACAACAATAGATCGCTATGCTTCCTGGTTTGAAGAAGGTTTTATCGCCGAATCGCCGGATAAGCTGCGTAAGCTGGCTCAGCATTATGCGGCCTTAAACGGCCGGGACACTTTCCCTTATCAGCCGTGCAATGCGCCATGGGTATCCACGGTAATCGAAGCCGACGGATCGGTTCGTCCCTGTTTTTTTCACAAGGTGCTGGGTAATATTAATGAACAGCCGCTAACGGAAATTTTAAATTCCAAAGACGCGATACGGTTCAGAAAACAACTGGATGTACGCAACAACGAGACGTGTAAAAAATGCGTTTGCCGTTTGCACGTTAAGACGGTTAAACCGGTAGTGGAATGAACTTCGATGTGAACTTTATTGGAATGACATGAGGTTTTGTGGGTTTGATTCAGTAACGCATTCAAATAAATTGGTTGTCAGATAGCATAACGGGGCTTTTAAAAACTGAAATTTAAGTAAAAGCCTTACCTGAAAAAGTGGTTAAAAGGAATCTGTAATTTCATCAACTCAAAAATTCAAAGACTGTTTTAAAATGCCGGATATACGCATTAAGAAAAAATGGCAAAGAGGGAAACAAAGTCTGCTGCATTCCTTCAACCAGCTTATTTTTCCATTACAATCATTCGTGTTATCCATTTTAGTGATTCGTCTTTTATCTGTAGACTTGTGGGGAAAATTCATAACCGTTTACATTATCGTGAATCTGTTGACCCACATTATACAGTGGGGCAATAAAGAATATCTCCTAAGGGAATTCAGTTGTAATTCAACAAATATGGCCAAGTCGTGGTGGACAGCGTTGAGCACACGAATGAGTCTGATAATTTTCTTAATTCCATTAATAGTTTTTCTTGATTTTTCAGGATCTACTAAATTCTTAAT
>WJIP01000028.1 GCA_014730185.1 Caldithrix sp.
ACATTAGAATTACAGCCCGATTCAGCTCGGTGTATGCTTTCGGTTGATATCGACGGCAGTGACTGGGATATCACTCTGATCAAAATAAAACTGACTCTGGAGGGCCATGAACATTGGCACTTTAAGACCAATGCTACAAAGCAAATCAATCAAACGTTTGAGATCAGAAACCCGCATCTATGGTGGCCGATAGGCATGGGGGACCAGCCACTTTATGAAATAACCATCGAACTGTTCAATCCGAAAGGCCAACTGCTTGAGCAATTCAAACGCAGAGTGGGAATCCGCACCATAGATTTACAGAGCCGTGCAAAAGACAAAGCTGTCTTTAATTTTATTATAAACGGACAAACGGTTTTTATTAAAGGTGCAAACTGGATTCCGGCTGATTCGTTTTTAACCCGTATTACTTCCCGAAAATACGATCATCTATTAAAAATGGCCCGGGATGCCGGTTTAAATATGATTCGGGTATGGGGCGGCGGTATTTATGAACAAAGCATTTTTTATGACCTGTGCGATCAAATGGGTCTGCTGGTTTGGCAGGACTTTATGTTCGCCTGTGGTTTTTATCCGGAGCATCCCTCGTTTATGACTACAGTCCAACATGAACTGAATGAAAATATTCTGAAACTGCAATATCATCCATCCCTGGCCGTATGGTGCGGAAATAATGAAAACGAATGGCTTTGGTACAACACAGGAAATCCCAATATTGCAGAAATGCCCGGGTATAGCATTTATCATGAAATTTTACCCCAAATTTTGACCCATCTGGATCCCAACCGGGTTTATCTGCCGAGCTCTCCCTACGGCGATGATGAAAATCCTAATGCACCTGAAAGCGGCAATCAGCATCAATGGGCCATGTGGAGTGGATGGCAAGATTATACAGCGGTTGTTCATGATCATAGTTTATTCATAACGGAGTTTGGTTTTCAGGCACCGGCCAATTTACAGACCATGAACCGTGCTTTAGCCAAATCGGATCGTAAGCCGCAAAGCGCCATGTTTGAGTTTCATAATAAACAATTGGAAGGCAATGAACGATTATTCCGTTTTTTGGCCGGGCACCTTCCCGTTAACACCCGTTGGAAAGATTTTATTTACCTGACTCAATTAAACCAGGGTATGGCACTTCAAACATGTATCGACCACTGGCGCTACCGAAGCCGGCCAACCAGCGGAATAATTATCTGGCAACTCAACGATTGCTGGCCGATATGCAGCTGGTCATTAATCGATTACGAATTAACACCTAAACTGGCTTATTATTTCGTACAACGATCCTTTGCGGATAGACGTTTAGATATCCGTAAGAACCATGACCAATATGATTTTTATATTGATAATCATAGTGGTGATTTATTTCGCGGACAATTGCACATTATATTATTCTTACCGCACAAGAATAGTCTGGAGGACATTAAAAAAATGGACTTCGCTGTCAAGGCCGGACAACAAACCCGTATCCCCAGCTCCCACTTAGATATTTCCTCTGATCAAAATTCGGGTATTATCATCGACAGTTTAGTGGATACGAACGGGCGCCTGGTTTACAGAGATGTTCGACCTTTAAAAAAATGGAAACATATCAAATTAAACAAAGTTTCTTTGGAATGCTCGCTGAATACATCCAAAAAATATCTGCATATCCGTAACCGCGGCCCACAACCCGCTTTTTATATTGATGTTCAACATCCTCAACTGAAGGTTCTCGATAGAGGATTTACCCTATTACCGGACGAGTCCAAAATCGTCCCTTATGCGTCTTCATTTCATGCTTTGTCAGAATCGAGGTTGCAATTAATGGCCCTTAATAACTATCTAAACATTGGCCGATAAAGGAACTAAACCGTCTGGAGCGTACTTTATGTTTTCATCACCAAATGGAATATCTTTATGGCTGATAGGTTTGCTATTCACATTTTTTAACCAAAGCACCGCACAGCAAATCACCATCGATCGTGTTGAATCGATGCCGGATGAACCGGCGCCCTACCAAATGCGGGACTGGGCTCAGGTGGCCCGCGACTACGATGCATATGTTTTCGATTTCAGTAAACAAGACAGCAATGGATGGTTACCCTTAATTGGTATCCAGGAAAACGGCGTAAATTATCCCGGATTACAACAGTTTTGGTTGCATACGGTTGTAGGCACCAATGCACCGACTAACGGAGAAGCTATTAATGTTCTGCCCGCGGTTATTGGCGCCAGTCTTGTGGGTATCGACAAATCCAATCAAAATGGCAAAAACTGGGTCGTGCTTTGTCAGCAGTGGTTTAATCGCCGTTCCGAGGAAAATATCTACCTCAACAACTTTAGCGGCTCAAGCGGAAACGATTGGTGGTATGATACCATGCCCAATGTATTCTTTTATCAACTCTATGATCTTTATCCCGGGACCGGGGATTTTGAGTATCAGTTCACCACGGTTGCTGACCGCTGGTTAGCAGCCGTGCGGGCTATGGGTGGCAGTGCAGTCCCCTGGCAAATACCCTACATGAACTACCGCGGCTGGTATTTTTCAACGATGACCGCCAATACGGATTCACCCGCCGAGCCGGAAGCGGCCGGGGCCATCGCCTGGTTATTGTACAATGCTTACTTGCAAACGGGCCTGGAGCGCTATCGTATTGGTGCCGAATGGAGCATGGAATTTTTAAATGAATGGGATTCCAATCCCTCTTATGAACTGCAATTACCCTACGGCGTTTACATCGCAGCCCGCATGAATGCTGAGCTGGGAACGCAATACGATGTCAGGAAATTACTCAATTGGTGTTTTACACCGCAGGGTAATGTCCGACAATGGGGTGTTACGTTGGGCCGATGGGGCAATTATGACTGTTATGGCTTAGTCGGAGAAGCCTTGAATGATGGCTATGCTTTTTTAATGAACGGACTGGAAATGGCCGGTGCCCTTGTACCCATGGTCCGTTACGATGATCGCTTTGCCCAAACCATCGGTAAATGGGTGCTTAATCTGGCAAATGCCAGCCGTCTGTTTTATACAGCTTATTTACCTGATGATCACCAGGATAGTGAAGCCTGGTCGTATCAATACGATCCGCAGTCGCTTATTGCACATGAATCCATGCGCGAAAACTGGTATGGTAAAAGTCCTTATGCCACCGGGGATGCGGTATCCGGTGGATGGGGTGAGACCAATCTGGCTCTGTACGGTTCTTCCCATGTGGGCATTCTGGGCGGGATTATCGACACAACCGAGGTGCCAATGATTCTGCAATTGGATTTATTGACAACCGATTATTTTCAGGATGAAGCCTACCCCAGTTATCTTTACTTTAACCCTTACGATATCGATAAAACGGTTACCCTGGATGCCGGCAACGGAACATATGATATTTATGATGCCGTTCAAAACGACTTGGTACAAACAGGTGTAAGCGGAACTACAAGCCTAACCATCCCCTCGAATTCCGCCGTTCTCGCCGTCATCTGTCCAGCTGATGGTAGGTGGGAATATCATTTAAACAAACGAACGGTCAATGGCATCGTGGTTGATTATCATACCGAGATGCAGGTCGACAATTATCCTCCGCGCATTAAAATTCTGGCAGCCACCGATTCCAGTATAACCTTAAATGATACAACCGTCGTGCACTGTACCGCTGATGATATCGACGGGAATGCTCTGCAGTATGAATGGCAAAGCGATGCCGGAACCATTCTCGGGCAGGGAAAACAAATTCAATGGATAGCGCCTTCCGGCAGCGGTAATTATTCAATATCATGCCAGGTTGCGGATAATAACGGCGGTTTGGATTCCAGCACCATTGCCGTTAATGTGGTCGAGGCCATCAATCATGCACCGGTAATCAATAACATGGAAGCAAGTTCGCGTAAACTTGACATCGGCACCACTACTCAGTTGACATGCCAGGCGGAAGATGTCGATGGCGACAGTTTGGAATATACCTGGCAAGCCACGGACGGTTTGATTACTGACAGCGCTGATACCGCTGAATGGAAGGCTCCCGTTGTGCAAGGGACATACCACATTAAATGTACAGTAGAGGATGGCAATGGAGGCGCTGCAAATCAGGATATAGCTGTTTTAGTACGGGATTTCAGCCAATATACGAAGGGACAATTAATTGCTTACTATCCATTGGACGGCAATGCCAATGATGTCAGTGGTAATGGGCATAACGGACAGATCAACGAAGCACAACCGGTTGAAGGCTATGATAGTATTTCAAATCATGCTTACGCTTTTGACGGAGCTAATGATCACATTCGGATTTCCAATCATTCGGAATTAAATTTTACAGAAGCCATCACCATCAATCTATGGATAAAAATTCCGGCTTATTTCGATGACGAAGCGTTTGTGATTTCCCACGGCAGCTGGGAAGAACGCTGGAAAATGTCCTTCACAGAAAAACCGCACAATCGCCTGCGATGGACAGTGAATACCTCAGAGGGTATTTATGATGTGGACACGGATTTTCAATTACAGACCAATCGATGGTACAACGTTACAGCCTTTTACGACGGCCAAGACTTCGAAATTTATATTGACGGCCGGTTGAATAATTTTGCGGAGCAAACCGGACCAATGAATACCACAACAAAAGATTTGATGATTGCTCAGCGGTTTCCGGATGATTATCAATATAACTTTAAGGGAGCCGTGGATGAAATACGCATTTATGAAAATGGAATATCACCAACTGAAATCCACGCGCTGTACGAACAAATGACTCCTTTACAACAATATCAAAATCCAACCTTACCGGAACAGCATGTACTCAAGCAAAACCATCCCAATCCATTCAATAATTCAACAACCATCACATTTAATCTGGCATCAAAGAGTCCGGTAACTGTTGAGATCTTTAGTGTTCATGGCCAGCATATCCGTACTATTGTTGAAAAAGTGTTACCAGCCGGTGAGCACTCCGCACGATGGAACGCTCAAAATTTAGCCAGCGGAATTTATTTTTATCGTTTGCGTAGCCGGTCCTTTACAAGCACTAAGAAGATGATTTTAATACGATAAGCAGCATAAATTTGTGCCAACTTGATCAGCGTATGGGGTTTTAATCGTATTATTACAATCCGATGCTAAAAATAAAGGGATAGGCCCACTAATAATCCAATATCATTCATCCGCCACCCCTGGGATGCGTTTTCCGTATATTCCACATAATCATCAATGTTGGTATAATACCGTTTGAGACGGCTGCTCTCATCTTCTTCAAAATAATACAAACGGAATCCATATTCGGCAGTGAGGCTCATTTGTCTACTAAAAAACCATTCCAGTCCGTAAACAGCGGACAATCCCAGGGCTGTGCGGTTACGTTCTCTGTCCAGATATACATTGCCGTAATACTTCTCATCGAGCTGTCTCTTCTTATTATCAAGCCGGGTTCGCGAGTATTCAAAATACGGACCCAAACCGGTAAAAAGCTTTAATGTCGCCTGCGGCCTGACATAATAGACAATCTGACTGATCATGCGTAGAGTTCGATCGTTCAGCTCATCTTCAAAATCATAATAGATACTGTCCATCTGATCAATACTTTGCTGGCGTTGGTAAGTCCGGGCATCGGCATCAAAACCGACGCCAATGCGAATGGCCCACCGGTTACTAAAATGATATTTAATGGAAATCAAGCTCCCCTGGAAACTATTGAAATCACCCAAATCGGTCATGGCTAACTGCAAAGCATAGGATTTAAATTCAAAACGTGTGGAATCGCTTCCCTTGGCAGCGAGTTGCCCCTGCAGTAAAGGAGCTTGCATGATCAATATCAAAACTATTATAAAGGTGATTGGTAAACCACCAATCGATATGTTTGAGCGCATAATCCTAATATTATACATATGGATTAACCTGTTTTTTTAATAACCAAACCTAAAATGAACTGTCAACAGGGCTTTTTAAAGCATCCTTTGCTCAGTGCAAAAACGGCGTTTATCAGGGGCGATATCCGGCCATAGAAGCCGTCGTTTTATACACGGCATTGGTTTCATCTTCGGTTAAATACAGCGTTTTCATATGCGGACCGCCGAATTCCAGATTACTGGGTTTGCTGCCGGGTGTGTCTTGGCGAAGGACAATTTGGCCCTCCGGCGAAATTACAATAACCTTAGCCCCTCCAAAATGAGCCACGTATAAATTTCCCGATCGATCAAATTCCAGACCATCCGGGTCACCGCCGGGTAATTCGATAAGCACCTGCGCATCCGTCAGTTTATAATCATGGGTAATCTCATATGTCAAAATCCGTTCACGAGCTGATTCACACACATAAAGGCGTTGGTTAACCGGCGACACTGCAATGCCGTTGGGAAAGGCCAGACTGTCGGCTACTTGCATCAATTGCCCGGTTTCCAGATTGTAATAGAAAATACGTCCGTCCCGTTTATCCCTGCCGTATTGATGCGGATCGGTGAAATAGACATGGCGCTCCTGCATAACAACCAAATCATTGGGCCTATTGAACGGCTGTCCCTCATAGCCGTCTATCAGTGTTTGCACCTGACCATCGGCATCAATGGCCAGGAGAGCTCCCAATCCAAAATCACAGGCCAGCAATCCCCGGCTATTATGATACCATAAACCATTGGTACTGGCAATAGCGCTATCGGCGTCGCTCACAAGGGTATCTACTTTATCATGATGAATGCGGGCCACCCAGCCTCCGTTGCAATTGGAAAGTAACAGCTTGCCATCGTCGGACCAGGCCGGTCCTTCGGGAAATTGAAAACCACCGGCCACTTTTTGCCATGTTTGCAGTTGCGGTTTTTGCTCCTGGCAACTCATAACGGCTATGAGCAACAACAGGATGAAGCAAAAATAAATGCATTGCCGATACTGTTTGATCTTCATGGTGTTATTCTTTCTTGTTAGTAATATTTTAGGTGATTCCAATGTAAAAACAATTTATGACGGGCTTTGCAGAAATCACAAAATTTTTTTGTTTGATGATTGTGTCGCCTTATTCTTATATCATCAAAATATCTCTTACAATCGGTTTCAGTCCGCCAAAGAAAAATTCTACGGCGATGACCATCACAATCAAGCCCATAATCCGTAAAAGCATTTTGTTGCCATTGCTGCCGATAAAACGCACAATTTGTCGCGCCCCGATCAGCATGAGGTAGGTGATGGACAATACCAACACAATGGAAAGTAACAGCATCAGTCGTTTTTCAATAAATACACTCTCTTTCATAAAAAGAATCACGGCCGTGATGGAACCTGGACCGCTTATCAAAGGAATGCCCAGAGGGGTTAAAGCAATATCCCCCTCGTCTTTCATTTGTTCATTGGGTCTGACTTTGGTTTTGCTGATGCGGGCCTGCAGCATGTCATAGCCGATGATAAAGAAGATAATTCCACCCACAATTTTGAGCCCCGGCAGGGAAATATTAAAAAAACTCAGAATAAAATTACCGCCGATGGCAAACAATATCAAAATGGTGAAAGCAACCGCAGTACCCCGCAGGGCAATCATTCTCGATTCTTCCATGGTATTTTCTTCGGTTAAGGCTAAAAAAGCAGGCATTATGCTAATGGGATTAATCACCGTAAACAACGACGTAAATGTCAAGAGCGCATAATCCAGCATACAAGAAACCTCCCTACATCTTTTAAAGTACATTGGGCAAGTTATAAGCTGTTTACTAACATAACAGGCCCCTTTAAATGGTTTGACTAAGCCTTCTGTTGTTTTTGTTTTTTGTATTGTTGCTGGCGTTCCAGCTTACTGCGATACATTTTGGCCAAACGGATACTGGCAGGGGTCACCTCCACCAGCTCATCTTCTGCGATGAACT
>WJIP01000305.1 GCA_014730185.1 Caldithrix sp.
ATAATAAGCTTAAGGTTGATGATATACTCAAATCTGCTAAAAAAGCTCTTGTAGCTGCAGAGAAAAAAGGTGTCAATCAAGCTGTTTTTTTTGATGAACTAATTTAAATTAATAAATTTTGCATTAAGCTTACGATCATTTATTATCCAGGAGCCGCTTATGCAGGCTAAGATATTAATAGTTGATGATAACCCAAATGTGTTGAAGCTTCTCAAAATAAGTCTCTCCAAAGAAGGCTATCAGGTTATCGATGCCGAGAATGGAGAGGTTGCTTATGAAATGGCCAACAAAGAAAAACCCGATTTAATTATTTCCGATGTTATGATGCCCCGAATGGATGGTATTGAATTATGCTGGATGATTCGTGAAAATTCACAGGTACCCATAGTACCCTTCATTTTTTTGACATCATTTGATGATGCCGAGACTGAAATTCGCGGATTCAGAGCAGGGGCGGATGATTATATCAATAAACCGATTAACCGTAAGGATCTGTTAGACCGGGTTGAACGATTGTTAAGTCGAGTTAAAAATTTGAAGCACATAGAAAATAAGAGCGAAGAAAACGATGGGTTTAAAGGTGATCTAAAAGACCTTAGTATTGTTGAATTGGTACAAATGCTCAACTTAAACAAAAAAACAGGCGTATTGAAGATTGATGCCCAAAAACAGGGTGAAATTTACATGAAAAACGGTCAGCTCTTTGCTGCACAAACTGCCGATAAATCGGGAGAGCAGGCTATGTATGAGCTGGTAACAATGTCAGACGGCACGTTTAACTTTAAAGTAACGGATAACATTTCAGCTGACCAAAACATCAATAATACAACCATGAATGTGGTTATGGAAGCTTGTCGCATTATGGATGAAAACATGCAGGGCGACCAGGAAACCTAAAACTGCACCAATTTGGTTATAAAGTTGTGGGAATTCATTTTTTGACAAAATTTGAAACATAAAAAATGAAGATCCAACAATAGTGCCTCCATTCACATCATTTATGCAATGAAACATGATGCCGATTATCCAGGGCCTGAATTGTTTCAGATAATGTGCCGGTTGATTTAAATCATTGGAAGAAGTATTATATTTTGTAATTAACACGGTTCCAAAGCTTGAGTTGATTAATTGCAAAGTAAAATCAACTGTTGACCACTCTTTTCGAATCAGAACCATTTTATAGTAAAATTCAGGACAGTAGAAACGGGTCAAGACAAATTAATATAGATATGGGGAACTAAAAATAGGACACACAGGTTTTTACAGCGGGAGTGTGTGATACTATATTTGATGCCGAAAGTATTAAAATATGAGTAAGAAAATGACAGAAGTTGTTGCAAAAGAAGTGATCATTGTTGGTGGCGGCCCGGCTGGTTTAAAGGCAGGCGAGATGGCTGAAGAGTATGGGATGGATTATGTCATTTTAGAGCAAGGCAGCGTAGGACAGGGGTGGAAAGACATGCGCCCGGACCTTAGGTTTCTTTCTCCGTGCCATCCACAGAGGGACTGGACGAGCCTTTCGGATCGATTTCCCATTTGGAAGTTGGATGTAGATCGCCCTTATTGTACGGCAAAACAATTTACCCGTTATATGGAGCGGTTTGCAGATTATTTTAAGCTCAACATTCTGGAACAGACTCAGGCCAATGACATAACCCATGACGGTGATGCTTTTATTGTGCAAACTACACAAGGTTTGCAATACAAAGCGCCTTTCTTGGTGGTCGGAACGGGTATATTCGGAAATCCGTTCTTTCCCCAAATCCCTGGGATTAAAAATAATCCTTATGTCATGCATTCTCACCAGTATATGGGGTATGAACCGTTTAAGCAAAAAAAGGTTTTAGTGGTGGGTGCGGGAAATAGTGCGGCGGAGGTAGCTATTGATTTATGCGGTTGGAGTCTGGTTTACCTGATAACACGCAAAGATTTACAATATTTTTCCGATACAAAAAAGCTATATCATATACGCGGCATTTCTGAAAGTTATTTGAAAGAACTTATTAGTATGGAAATAATAAGATACCGGGCTCATCAGGATATTCAGAAGATTGATCAAAACATGGTTTATTTTAAAGATTGGAAAATGGAAGCAGACAAAATCATTTTTGCTACAGGATATCATGCCAATATTGATATTCTGCGCAGTTTTAAACTACGCGTTAATAAAAACAACTATCCGGAAGTATCAATGAGCGGCGAAAGCATTCAGTATCCCAATTTGTTTTTTATCGGACCTCTATCCTATCAAACTTCGGCAAGTTTGGTCATGCATGGATTTGTCAAATATATTCCGCATACCATGCAGCGCATTTCTGAAAAATTGCGGGAGGGACAAAGCTATTTTGAGGAACTTGACAAGCAAAAGCCATCGACGTAAATTTTAAATTTGCTAAAATTAACAGGAGTTAAGTTAGATGATAGATAAACAATTTAAATTAAAAATTGGCTTGGCAGAAATGCTTAAGGGCGGGGTTATCATGGATGTTACATCCCCGGACCAGGCCAAAATTGCTGAAGATGCCGGAGCTGTGGCAGTGATGGCATTGGAGCGAATTCCTGCAGATATCCGGGCCGATGGAGGCGTAGCTCGTATGTCCAATCCCAAAATGATCAAAGAAATACAGGAGGCTGTATCGATCCCTGTAATGGCCAAATGTCGCATCGGTCATTTTGCTGAAGCTCAGGTTCTTGAATCGCTTGGGGTGGATTTTATCGATGAAAGCGAAGTTTTGACACCGGCAGATGAAACCAACCATATTTGGAAACATGACTTTAAAGTACCCTTTGTTTGCGGCTGCCGTGATTTGGGTGAAGCGCTGCGGCGTATTTCGGAAGGTGCGGCAATGATTCGCACCAAAGGTGAAGCTGGTTCGGGTAACATTGTGGAGGCGGTTAGACATATGAGGACGGTTCAGAGAGCGATTAACCGTATTAAAAATTTACGGATGGATGAGCTGGTGCATTATGCCAAATCCATAGGTTCCTCCTTAGAGCTGGTCCGCTTCATTAAGGAAAATGGAAAGCTCCCTGTACCCAATTTTTCAGCCGGTGGAATTGCCACACCGGCGGATGCCGCGTTGATGATGCAGTTGGGCGCCGAAACCAATTTTGTTGGGTCTGGCATATTCAAATCCAGTGATCCGGCTGAGCGCGCTAAAGCCATTGTTCTGGCGACAACCCACTTTGACGATCCCGAAATTGTTGCCCGGGCAAGTGCTGGTTTAAAAGATGCAATGCCCGGACTGGAAATGGCCTCAATACCTGAAGAAGAAATGTTGCATAAGCGGGGATGGTAATTGGCAAAAAGAGTAGGTATACTAGCGCTTCAGGGAGATTTTACTAAACACGTGCAAAGCGTGGCCCGTTTGAACCATCAACCGGTTTTAATCCGTAAACCCGAAGAACTTAAGCAGTGTGATTATCTTATCCTCCCGGGGGGTGAATCCACTACATTTCTGCATCTGATTGAACAGCTGGATTTAAGGCAGCCCATTATAGAATTTAGCCGGGAAAAGCCCATTATGGGTACCTGTGCCGGTTTGATCACACTTTCAAAAGATGTGGCCGGTTTACCACATCCTTCACTGGGATTGATTGACTTGCATACCGTTCGAAACGCGTATGGAAGACAAATAGATTCATTTGTGGGCGACGTCAGGTTATCCTTTGATGAACGTCGAAACATCTTTGAAGGTATATTCATCCGTGCACCCCGTATAAAAAGAATCGGCCAGGATGTTGAGCAAATCGGCTTTCACAATGATGATGTGGTTTTGGCCCATAATCAAACTATTTTGGTGGCATCTTTCCACCCTGAATTGACCGATGATACACGAATCCATCGGTATTTTCTGGATACAATGGGCAAATAATTTAATATTGCTTATTTCATAACAAGTACCGGATGCGATAACGGGTCGCAAGAGAATCGAGAATGAAAAAGCGTGTGTATTACTGCATGAAAACTTTACCTCCGCCTCTTTATTCCTGCTTGCATTACAAATCTTAAATTCGTAAGATTATCAAAACTTATAACTTAGGAGCTCCTTAATGCCCGAAGAAGCTTTACTGGTTTATTGCACTGTACCCTCACAAAAAGTTGGCAAAGATATCGCTTCGGAGCTTGTTCGAAAAAAATTGGCCGCATGCTGTAACATAATCCCTGGTTTAATATCGATTTACGAGTGGAACAATAATGTAGAGGAAGATGAGGAATTACTTTTATTGATAAAAACCACGGTAGAGGTTTATCCGAAATTGGAAAAAACCATTAGTGCGTTACACCCTTATGATGTACCCGAAATTATTAGCACAAAAATACATTCAGGACTAGAATCCTATTTAAAATGGTTGAATGAAACAACAAAGGGTTAATATGGCAAGCAATAAACTGGATGAACTACTTAATGATAATCAATCCGGTTCGCACATCATTAATGAAATATCTTTAAAATTATTGTCCGAGCAGCTTGAAGAACTTCAACCTCAAACCGACGATTTGGAAACGTTATACAAATCGGTGCAGGCAACTTCCAAGTCTATTCTAAAACAGCATCCCACTATGACATTAATTCGAAAAAGTCACAACTCCTTTTTTAATTATTTTAAGCGACTTTTGAAAACAGACAAAGAAGATGCGGATGTGTTGCAAAGTTTACAAGAAAAGATTGAACAGATCATTGATGAGCTCGCTCATAAACGGAAAAAAATTATTACAACAGGCTCACGCATTATTGCCAATTCCAATAAAGTAATGACCATAAGCAATAGCAATTTGGTTAAGGATATCATCAGCAAAGCTCAGTATCAAAAACGCCGGTTTGAGGTGTATAGCCTGATCAGTCAGCCTCCGGGTGAAGGTATACAACTGGCACGGGAATGCGATCAGAATGGTATCCGGACGACGGTAATTGCCGATTCACAAATGGGTGTTTTTATGGAAGAAATGAATCTAGTAATTATTGGCGCCGACAGGATATATGAAGATGGATTCATTAATAAATCGGGCACTTTACCCCTTTGTCTCGTAGCAAACCACTATAATGTTCCTGTGTACTTGGTATCCGAAACGGACAAAATATTACTTGAAAGCCAGCGTAGTATAAAACAAAAACAACAAAACACCAGAGAAGTATTTATACCGGATAGCGGTAATATTCATGTGGATAATTTTTATTTTGAACGAATTCCTTTAAGTTGTATACATAAAGTTATTTGTGAAGATGGTGCTTTTGAAACGTTTGAATTTATTGATTGGTATTTAAAGGAGTAAACGAATGCTTTCCGGAACCTTTGTTGCCGAAATAAAAGATAATAACACAATTCAATTACCTTCAGAGGTGGTTAAACAACTCCAATTGAGCGATGGCGAAAAAGTAGAAGTGCTGATAAAGCGTATCAAATCTCGCCGGTTGGATATTCGCATATCAAAAAATCCTTTATTCAAACTTCTGGAAGTGACGGAGGATGATACTATTAAATGAAAATAATGACCTGTTTCATCGATCAAACGGCCTGGCTGGCCATTATTGATACCGGGAATCCCAATCATCATAAGGCATATGAATATTTCGAAGAATTGTTATCCAAAAACACCAAACTGGTTACCAATAATATCGTTATTGATACCACGGTCAATGAACTTAAAAAAACGAAAGGGATGAAACAGGCCAATCAATTTTTAACCATAATCGATGAAAGTATTATGACCATAAATTTGCGGATGGATTGGGTTTCACGGCGGGTGCGTCGGAATGCTTTAAATCAGTTTTTCAAAAAAAATCATGAACTGGAACTTGACCATTTTTATATCTATGAATCCGTTAAACGCAAAAAGGTCGATGTGATTTTTTCATTTGATCATAACCTCAAAACGTTTGGTTTACCTCTTATGCCGCTGGAAACTTCTTGAATATGCCATCAAAATTTTTCACATATTTCGATCTTAATCAGTTACATTTTCATGCCCACTTTGGAGATGGATCCCGTTTGGATATAATGCGGTTTCTTGCCCGGCAGGCAGCAGTAAATCAACTTTCCGCTCTCATGGCTTTTCAGAAAGCACATCCCTACCCACTGGATGGCAATGTAATGATATCCTCAGAGCCGGCAATCATTAAACACCGCATCAAAGAAGAAGGTCAAGGACCGTTTTATATAACACCAGCCATTAAAGAGCAAGTATTACAACCCTATTCACGTAAGGCCGTTCAAACTTTGCTCGAACAGTTGACATCGAGCGATCATTTTTTCTGGACTTTAGATAACCTTAATGAATCGATCATCCGGTTTATAAAAAAGATGAAAGGCCAGTTGGTTTACTCGCTGTCATTTAAAAATCTGTCAGATTTATTCAAAAACATGGATTTGAATCATGCAGATTCCAGCACACTCAGCACTATAATCAAGAAAAAATTATTTCCGGAATGGCATTTGCTCGAATCCCTTTCTGAAGCGCAAAAAAAATGTGTTATTACCGATGTGGATGTTATTTTTGATGAAAATATCATTATACCATTTGCCCGGAGGTGTAAAGAGTTGACAAGCATGACCGTATATTTGGTATCATTTAATCAATCGAAGATCAAAGCGGTTAAATAGGATTTATGTCGCGTAAAATATTAATAGTAGGCAGTAGCGATCTGGAAAGCGTCATTGCCATGCGCTTCTTTAAAGCAGGTATTCTGGCTCTTCTCATCGATCGTCATCCTCCGTATGATTTATCTCATCACCGTTCATTCAGTACAGCATTGCATTCCGGTAAACGAACATTACATGGAATGCTGGCCCGTGCTTTAAGCGATGTGGTTTTCCATGATGAACTTGATGTGCATGCTGAGGATGAGCACATTATCAACTATATACTGCAAAATCGTGAAATTCCTATTTTAACTATAGAACAGGGTGCAGGTTTAAACAAAGTAGGATTTGATGCTATTATAATCATAAATTTTGATAGCTATCAAAATTTAAAACCACTTTTGAAACGGGAGCTTCCCATTTTTATTCTTTCATCGGCTAAAGAATATGTTAAAAATTATACATATGCAATTTCTGACCGAAATGAAGATTATGGAGCGGTATTGTATCCCGAATATGAGAACGCCGTCCGGATATCATCTCACACATCTCTGAAACACATAAATGAAATCAAAGCATCAAAGAGCGGTGTTATACATGCAACGGTAACTGCAGGTGCAAAGGTAAGCAAGGGAACGGAGATTTTGTCCATTGATCAATTCCCGGTCTATAGTCCCGTTGATGGTCAGATAAGCGGTATTATGAACAGTGGTATTTATGTTGATGAATCGGTCGTCGTCGCGCAAATCCAATCCGGGGTCAAACAGAGTGTACAGTACATTCCTCCGGAAAAAAGAGCCATAGCCGGCGGTTTTCTTGAAGCTTTTCTGTACCATTTTAATTATATAGATCCGTAAGTTATTACGTAATAAAAGAACATTAAAGGAATGATGTCGGGGTAAAAGAAAGGTTTTTTATATGGAAGCTGTAAAAAATTTTATCCAAACAGTGAGCGGTACGGTATGGGGCTGGCCGGAGTTGATGCCATTGATGGTGGTAATATTACTGGGTACAGGTATTTTTATTACGTTAAGATTAAGATTTATTCAGCTTTTTCGTCTAAAACACTCCTGGAATGTGATTCGTGGAAAATATGATAACCCTGAGGATGAGGGTGACATAAACCATTTTCAGGCCTTAAGTGCTGCACTGTCGGCTACGGTTGGAATCGGTAATATAGCGGGGGTGGCCACAGCCATTTATTATGGCGGGCCGGGAGCCTTATTCTGGATGTGGTTAACGGCTATTTTTGGTATGGCCTTAAAATACGCGGAAGCTACACTGGCATTACACTACAGGCAAATACATACTGACGGTTCTGCCAGCGGAGGACCAATGTATTACATCGAAAAAGGCCTGGGAAAAAGCTGGAAACCTTTAGGAATGGCTTTTGCTACTCTTGCAGTCATTTCTTCTTTCGGTACCGGTAATTCCATTCAGGCTTTTACCGTTTCCGATCAGGTACTTAGTGAGTTTAACGGACTATTGAGTCCTGAACACTGGTTTGTGCAACAAATCAATTTCATGGGGATTCCGGTAGAACCAGTACGTATTTTCACCGGCCTGATTACCACGGTTCTTGTAGCCTTGGTAATTCTGGGTGGCATTAAACGAATAGGCCGGGTTGCCGCAAAGTTAGCTCCCGGAATGGCTATCATTTATGTTTTGGGTGCGTTATCCATTCTGGTTATGCATTGGCAGGAAGTAATTCCTACCTTTGGAAAAATCATCTCACAGGCTTTTTCGCCCAGAGCCGAATTGGTCGGATTTGCCGGCGGGGGATTTTTATTATTTCTGAATACAATGGTATGGGGTGTTAAACGGGGACTGTTCTCCAATGAAGCAGGACAGGGAAGTGCACCTATTGCACATGCAGCTGCTAAAACCAAAGAACCGGCTCGTGAAGGTGTTGTAGCAATGATGGGACCTTTGGTGGACACACTTATTATCTGTACGTTAACAGGTCTGGCTATTGTATTGACCAACTCTCATGAAGTTATTGTAGAAGGTGATCGTTTGAATGGATCCCCGTTAACGGCCCTGGCATTTAAAACCGGTTTGATGCCCTTATTCCCTTGGGGCGATAAAATTATTACCATCGCTGTATTCCTGTTTGCTATTTCCACGGCAATCAGTTGGTCGTATTACGGTGATCGCAGTGCGGAATATCTGATTGGCAACCGAGCCATTCGACCCTATAAAATTATTTATGTTATCGTGCATTTTATCGGAGCTATCGTTTCGCTGGAAATTGTATGGGGTTTTGGAGATATCGCATTGGGATTAATGGCCGTTCCCAATTTGATAGCTTTAATTTTGTTATCTCCTAAAGTTATTGAAATAACGAAAGATTATTTTTCGAGAAAACACGAGTATTACAAGCAGTGATGAATGCCAAAGAAAATTTGACAGAAAAATATTGAGCCTTTATATTAAAGGTTTGCATTAATAAGGGAGCCAGTAGCTCAGTTGGTAGAGCAGCGGCCTTTTAAGCCGTCGGTCGAGCGTTCGAGTCGCTCCTGGCTCACACATTTAAAGCCTGTTATGTCAACACATAGCGGGCTTTTTTTTTGTAATAAGACTTATGCATAAATTCGCGAACGGTTACAATTTAATGGTATCCTGGAATATTTAAACCCAAAATAATATCGCGCTCAGCAATCAATAAATGATCCTCTTGGTTTAACGACACCATTCCCGATCCACCACGATTATCCAGGGCAGGCAGGGAAAACTCCCGATCTTGATTATCCTGTTTGAAGCGAAAGGCTTCAATGTAGTAATACCGGCCGTCTGGTTCCAGAATGGTTGCATGGATGTGTGGAAACTGGTTTCCGTAAGCACCCGGTTCCTGAGTAAAAAATGTGTATTGGCCAGTATGGTCGGTTTTAATCCATCCTCTCAATTTACCATGTCGGTTTGCCCATCCATGGGCATTCTCGGGAGGTGCGTATTGGCCTTCCTGGTTAGTATGATAAACATATAATACTACATTATCAGCCGGTGTTTTTCCATCCGATTGAAAAATAGTTCCGGTAATTTTGAGTTTACGGTTCGCGGTTGAAAATTCAGGTAAGGTATCGATCGCATTCAAAACGTTAAAATTCTCAAACTCAAAAATAGCCTCACATCCCTCACAGGGACCGCCTATCAGTTCAGCATTTTTGATTTGCGGCGGATTACTTTGTCCCCGGCATGCGACAACCGAAATCAACAATACACAGGCCATGAATATAGATTTCATAATTAACCTCCGGTGATAATACGGTAGTTATAAAATCATATAACAATTTCAAGTAGCTTTAAATTTCAAGCTGAATTTTCATAGTTTGGTCAGAGGCTTGAATTAAACGGCAATGGTTTCATTGATCAGAACATCTGATTTCATTGAAAAGTATGTTTTAATTCTATAATTTAATAACGATGGATTTGGGTGAATATTCATCTTTTAAATTTCAATGATTTTGTCTGAGGCCTAATGGATCTAGGAATAGAATTTGAAAAATTGTCAGTAAGGAGATTTTATGAGTAAAATCAATCTGAAAAAAGCGCATTTTGCCACCTTATGTGTTCACGGTGCCGGAGATGTGGATCAAGCAACCGGTGCTTTAAGTATCCCTATTTACCAGAGTTCCACATTTGCTTTTAAAAGCGCCAAGCATGGTGCCAACATCTTTTCAGGTGAAGAGGAAGGATATGTTTACACACGCATAGGTAATCCGACTCAGGAAGCTTTTGAACGAGAAATGGCTTTCTTGGAAGGTGGTGAAGCGGCATTGGCCTTTGGCTCAGGAATGGCAGCCATTTCCAGTGTTATTTTATCTTACTGTCAGGCCGGTGATAATTTTGTTTCAAATAACACGTTGTACGGAGGTACGCATAGTTTATTTGTGGATACATTACCCCGTTTTAATATTCATGCCCGTGAAATAGACAGTACAAACCTTGAAAACATTATTTCAGCAATCGATGATAAAACCCGTTTAATCTACATTGAAACTCCGGCTAATCCAACGTTAACCATAACCGATTTGAAAGAAGTCGGTGAAATCGCTAAAAAGCATAATATACCGCTGGTTGTGGATAATACTTTTCCCACACCATATTTTCAGCGACCCCTTGAACTGGGTGCCGATGTCGTTGTGCACTCGGCAACCAAATATATAGGGGGCCACGGTGATACGGTTGCCGGTATTGTGGTTGGAAAAAAAGAATATATTGATGATTTACGCGGAAATTTTTTAAGGGATTTGGGTGGAATCATCAGCCCCTTAAATGCATGGCTACTGGTCAGAGGATTGAAAACGCTCGCCATTCGCATGGAGAGGCATCAGAATAACGCTGTGAAAATCGCCAAATATTTGCAGTTTCATCCTAAGGTAAAGCAGGTCTGGTATCCCGGATTAACCACCCATCCCCAGCACGACATCGCAAATAAACAAATGTCCGGATATGGCGGCATGATAGCGTTTGAAATAAAAGGAGGGAAAAAAGCTGGTGAAAAATTAATGAATTCGATTCAATTGTTCACCCTGGCTGTTAGTCTGGGCGATGTGGATTCACTAATTGAACACCCTGCATCCATGACCCATTCTACTTATTCTCCTGAAGAACTTGCCGAAGTAGGTATTTCGGAAACTCTCGTAAGGTTGTCCGTTGGTATTGAAGATCCGCACGATCTAATTGATGATTTATCGCTGGCCCTGAGAAAAATTAATGTCTGAGGCTTGATGAGGGTCAATTTTATTCAAAACAATAAGGAGGTCGGGTCACAGACCCGGCTTTTTATTAATGAAGTTAGCTTTAAGCCTTTAACAATTGCGGTCGATATTGAGAATTTGACTACACATACATTTGTTATTTTTTCAGGGAGGTTACCATGCGTACCCTCGTAACAGGCGGCGCCGGTTTCATAGGTTCTCATCTTAGCGAAAGGTTACTCGCAGAGGGAAATGATGTAATCTGTTTAGATAATTTTTTTACCGGTAGTAAGGAAAATATCAAACATTTGATGGACAACCTGAATTTCGAATTGGTTCGTCATGATATCATCGAACCAATATTATTGGAAGTGGACCGTATTTATCATTTTGCCTGTCCCGCTTCACCAATCCACTATCAATATAATCCGGTGAAAACCATCAAAACAAGCGTTATGGGAACCATAAATATGCTTGGACTTGCCAAACGGGTAAAGTCTCGCATTATGCAGGCCAGTACCTCCGAAATTTATGGTGATCCCAAAGTACATCCTCAAAAAGAAGATTACTGGGGAAATGTTAATCCCATTGGTATAAGAAGTTGTTACGACGAGGGTAAAAGAGTTGCCGAAACATTAATGATGGACTACCATCGACAAAATAATGTAGATATCAAAATTGTTCGAATTTTTAATACCTATGGTCCTCGCATGGCCTTCAATGACGGACGTGTGGTAAGTAATTTTATTCTGCAGGCGCTCAAAGGCGAAAATATAACAGTTTATGGCCGCGGTAATCAAACCCGTTCCTTCCAGTACGTTAGTGACCTAGTGGATGGCGTTATTAGAATGATGGACGTGGATGATTTCATCGGGCCGGTTAACCTGGGCAATCCCTATGAATTTACGATTTATGAATTGGCCAGCAAAATAATCGAACTAACCGGCTCTTCATCGAAAATAATACATAAATCTCTGCCGGAAGATGATCCGACGCAGCGAAAACCGTTTATCGGCCTGGCTCGTGAGAAGCTGGAGTGGGAACCTGTTGTTAAGCTGGAGGACGGGCTTAGGCAAACCATCGAGTATTTTGATAAACGGTTGTAGGCAACCCTGTGTTATGATACCTACCTTGGGCATCGGTGAAGTCATTAAAATTGTGTAAAAATTGAAAGGTGTCGCTCCATCAGATAAATTTAATTTGAACTTTAAATTAAACTTAGGAGCAACACCATGATGGAGAGAAAATTAAGACCTTCAGACCTCTTACACAAACAAATTGAGGATTTAATATCCGGTGAAGGGGAACATTCATTAAAGGATTTACTAAAACTTGCTACCGGAAAAATTCTTCAGGAAGCCCTTGAAAGCGAAGTAACGGATTACTTAGGCCGCGACTGGTATGAGCGTAACACTGCAAGAGAGGGCAATAATGGTTATCGCAATGGCTATTATAACCGAAAAGTGCGGTCCGGTGAAGGATCATTCAATATCAACGTTCCAAGGCTTCGTGAAGATACGGATTCGTTTGAAAGTCAAATACTAAAACGTTTAAAGGAGTTAGAAAACAATCTTCAGCACTTAGCCACCGAATTGTATGTAAGAGGTTTATCGACGCGTGATATCGAATCGATCTTTGTTGATGAAACAGGCAAAACCTATTTATCAAGAACCAGCGTCAGTCATTTAACCGAGCGGCTCAATGATGAATACGAGCAGTTCAGAAAACGGGATTTATCGATTTATGATGTGGTTTATTTATATGCCGACGGGGTTTATGAATCCGTCAGAGCTTATACCGCAAACCAGACGATCCTTTGTGGGTGGGGCGTTTGTAGCGATGGCCGCAAGGTTTTACTGCATCTGCAGGTTTCCTGCAGTGAAAATGAACAGAGTTGGAGTGATTTTTTTGAAGATATGCTCTCACGCGGTTTACGACATCCCTTATTGGTTATTAGCGATGGACACAGAGGTTTGAAAAAAGCCATAACGCGGGTTTTCCCAAAAGCCAGAAGGCAACGCTGTGTGGCCCATAAGCTAAGGAATTTAATGAACAAGGTTCCCTTACAGGATCAAAAAGAGGTTAAAGAACAGGCCCATATGGTTTATTATGCAGCGGATAAATCCAGTGCTGAAGTATTAGCATCGCGGTTTATTGAAAAATATGTAAATAAATATCCTGCTATGGTCAATAGTTTTCAGGAGGATATGGATGCTTGTTTAACCCAGTTGGATTTTCCGGTGGGGCACCGAAAAGTAATACGTACAACCAATCTCATCGAAAGGGCATTCGTAGAGGAAAAGAGGCGCACGAAAATAATACCAGCTCATTACAATGAGAAAGGAGCTATAAAACTGGTGTACGGTGTTTTGATCCGTGCTTCCAATAAATGGCAGAGAGTGGCGATGAGTGAGTTGGATCTGACCATATTAAAGAACATAAGAAAAACGATATTGGGTAAAGAAAATGATGATAAGTACCTGTCTTATGATGTGGCGGCCTGATCAATTTTACACACAAATTATGACTTGACTTTGGGCATCTTAATGTAATACGTTTTTTCTCAATCAGTATTGCAAAATTTACAGATTTGATTAACATACTGCGGTTACTTCCTAACGATTTGGATTAAGCGACCAGGCGGCCTAAATTGGTTTGAAATATGCAGTTAAATTTGTTAAATTCCACTTCTTTTATTATGGGAGGAAAAAAATGTCCGGACATTCGAAGTGGCATTCTATAAAACATAAAAAAGCGAAAGTTGACGCCCAACGCGGACGGATTTTTACCAAAATTATTAAAGAGTTAACCGTTTCAGCTCGAATCGGAGGCGGTGATCCCGAAACGAACCCACGATTGCGTGTTGCCATATCCTCGGCTAAAGCAGCCAATATGCCACAAAAAAATATTGACAACGCCATTCTTAAAGGAACGGGAGAGCTGCCTGGCGTAGTCTATGAAGATGTTAGCTATGAAGGCTATGGACCGGGAGGCGTAGCTATGTTTATAGAAGCTGTCACCGATAACAAAAACCGGACCGTCGCGGAAATTCGTCATCTGTTGAGCAAATATGGTGGTAATCTGGGCGAATCCGGAAGTGTAGCATGGATGTTCGATAAAAAAGGTTATATCCTCATCCCTAAGGAGCAATATGCAGAGGATGAATTACTTGAGATTGCTTTGGAATGTGGTGCGGAGGATATGACGCAAATTGATGATTATTATGAAATTTATACGGCCTTTGAAGATTTTCACCAGGTACGTACAGCCCTGGATGAAAAAGATTTTAATATTGAAAAAGCCGAGCTAACCATGATACCGCAAAATTATATCGGAGTAGAGGGTAAAGAAGCGGAGCAAATGCTAAAACTGATGGGCGTACTGGATGAACACGATGATGTCCAAAATGTATATGCCAATTTCGAGATTGATGATGAAGAAATGGCAAAAATTATGGCGGAATAATGCATTCTATTCTGGGGATAGATCCTGGGTTAAATATCACAGGATATGGTCTGATCAACATCAGTGATTCGGACAATCCGCAACTGAGTGGGCATGGTTATATTCGGACCAATTCACGGCAATCCCTTGCTGATCGGCTTAAAAAAATTTATTCAGAGCTATTTACACTGATTCAGTACAATAAACCGGATATCGTAGCCATTGAAAATATTTTCTATGCCGAAAATGTAAAAACCGCTATCGTTATGGGGCACGCCCGGGGAGCGGCTATTGTGGCTGCTGTAAACAATGAAATCGATGTGAAGGAATATTCACCCCGGGAAATCAAAATGTCTGTGGTGGGTAATGGGGCGGCCGGAAAAATGCAGGTACGTTATATGGTTGCCAATTTACTGGGTATTCGGGAAGAAATTGAACCGGACGATGCTTCCGATGCGCTGGCCGTGGCCCTTTGTCACTGGCACAGAAGTAACAAGGTTTTGGTATAAAACGATGTTTGAATATATAAAAGGGCTATTAGTTAATAAAACACCGACTAAAGCAATAATTGATGTACACGGTGTTGGGTATGCTCTGCACACCAGCGTTTACACATCCGAACAATTACCAGCAAACGGAACAAATGTTATATTGAAAACCTACTTGCATGTACGTGAAGATCAACTACAAATTTTTGGATTTATAGACGAGGATGAACGCGAAATTTTTCTGGCCCTTTTATCCATTTCGGGTATCGGACCCAGACTGGCCCAAACCATTTTATCCGGTATGACACCGCAAAAAATTTTGACAGCCATTCAGCACAATGACGAAAAAGCATTAAGCAGTATTTCGGGTGTAGGCAAAAAAACCGCTCAAAGATTGATAGTCGAACTGAAAGATAAATCCGAAAAAATTGCTCAATGGCCAATTGAAGCTGCTGAAAAACAACTTTCTCAGGGCATTGACGATAGCCGTAACGCCGAAGCGCTTTTGGCTTTGTTGTCTCTGGGATATTCTAAAATGAGAGCGGAGAAAGCTATAGAAAGAGTAATGAGCCACAATCAGGAGCTGACCACTGAAGAAATCATAAAAAAAGCTCTACAGGCGGTTTAATTAGCATATGAGTGAAATTAACAGACCTAGTAAATTAGACGAAGATCTGGAATTTGAGCTTTCTTTAAGACCTCAAAAATTATCGGAATTCATCGGTCAGCAGAAGATCAAAGAAAACCTGGCGGTGTTTCTGGAAGCCGCTAAACAGCGGCAGGAAGCGCTGGATCATGTTTTATTATACGGACCGCCCGGCTTGGGTAAAACGACCTTGGCTACTATCCTGAGCAAGGAATTAAGCGTGGCCATTAAGGCAACATCCGGGCCGGTTTTGGAAAGACCTGGTGATCTAGCCGGATTACTAACCAATTTAAAAAAGAGTGATGTATTATTCATCGATGAAATCCACCGGGTTAATAATGTGGTTGAAGAATATCTGTATTCAGCGATGGAAGATTTCTCGATTTCCATTATTATCGATAAAGGTCCCAATGCGCGTACCGTACAATTAAACCTGTCACCTTTTACACTTGTTGGGGCTACAACCCGGGCAGGTTTGCTTACTTCACCGATGCGAGCCCGTTTTGGTGTAGTGTTACGCCTTAATTATTATGATGCTCAGGATATCTATCAAATTATCAAACGCAGTGCCAAAATCCTGAATATCGAAATCGATGATCAGGGGGCCAGTGAGCTGGCCCGCCGTTCCAGAGGAACACCGCGGATTGCCAATCGTTTGCTAAGAAGGACACGTGATTTTGCCCAGGTAATGGCCGATAACAGAATAACCAAGGAAGTAGCTGATATGGCTCTTAATCGGCTGGATGTGGATGAAAAAGGGCTGGATGAAATGGATAAAAAAATATTGTTAACCATCATTGAAAAATACGATGGGGGTCCGGTGGGACTGAATACAATTGCCGTGGCCGTCAGTGAGGAAAATGATACGATTGAAGAAGTTTACGAACCTTATCTTATCCAGCAGGGATTTTTAAAGCGAACACCGAGAGGTCGTCAGGTAACCCCTCTGGCCTACGAACATTTGAATGTGAATCAGAATACAAGAGGTCAACAAACCTCGTTATTATGAAATTAAAATATATAGAGTAAGGAGTGACCGATGAAGTTATCAGAGTTTAAGTACGAGGTCCCCCAGGAATTGATAGCACAGTATCCAGTAAAAAAGCGCGATGAATCCAGGCTTATGGTACTGCACAAGGATAGCGGTAATCGCGAGCATAAAATTTTCAAAGATGCCGTTGATTATCTTGGAGAAGGCGACGCTCTAATTTTAAATGAAACCAAAGTATTTCCTGCGCGTCTGTTCGGCGTAAAAGAGAAAACCGATGCCCGCGTGGAATTGTTACTACTGCGACAGCTGGAAGGTCCCATGTGGGAGGTTATGGTTAAACCGGCCCGAAAAGTTAGAGTGGGCAATCGTATTCAGATTACCAATGACTTTGGTTGTGATGTTATCGATAATACGACTTCCGGTGGGCGAGTGGTAAGTTTTGATTATAATGGTCAGGATTTTTTCAAGCTTATTGATCAGGTGGGCAAATCGCCGTTGCCTCCATACATCGATCGCGAAGCCGAAGAACTGGATAAAGAAAAGTATCAAACGGTTTATGCCAATAAGGTAGGTGCGGTTGCCGCCCCAACAGCTGGTTTGCATTTTACGGAAAGTTTATTGGAAAAAATTAAAGCTAAAGGCGTCAAAATTGTACCGGTCGTACTGCATGTGGGTTTGGGCACTTTCCGACCGATCAAGGTAGAAGATTTGTCTAGGCACCAAATGGATTCTGAGTATTACAGCATCTCGCAGGAAGCCGCGGATACTATTAATGAAGTTAAGAATTCCGGCGGTAAAATTGTCTCTGTTGGTACGACGACCGTAAGAGCACTGGAAACCGCAGCCAACGCCGATAACAATGTCAAAGCGGAATCGGGATGGACCGACAAGTTTATCTATCCACCCTATCAATTTAAAATTATCGATGCCTTGTTCACGAATTTCCATTTATCGGAATCGACACTGTTTTTACTAACCTGTGCATTAGCCGGAAAAGATCAGATGATAGAGGCCTATCAGGAGGCTATTGAAAAGGAATACCGGTTTTACAGCTACGGTGATGCAATGTTAATCCTCTAACCATTATAAGGAAATACTATTATGCGCATAGGGTTCGGCTATGCGGCTGAGGTAGTAAAAGAAGGGAACGCCGTCCATTTGGGCGGTGTTCCCTTTTATTATTTGGATAATCAAAACGTAATACAGGGAACGGATATCGTATTACACGCCGTAGCTGATGCTCTTTACGGAGCATCGGCATTAGATGAATTAAAAAACAACCCTCATCAAGGCTTTATGCAACTGAGTGATTTAAAAACCATGGAACGGGCTCTTCATTATGCCGGATATAAAGTTCAAAACATGGACATTACGCTTGTCAGTAATTATGGAGATGTCCAAAAACCAATTAATAAAATCCATAATAATTTGATACAAACCTTATTCATAAAACAGGAACAGCTTTGTTTAAAAACAGCCCAGGAACCACAACGGGGGCATACAAACGGCAATATGATACTCAAGTGCTTTACTACAGTGTTAATTGAAAACCGGTAAGTAGGGACCGATTAAGAATGTTTGATTATTTGAATGGTGTGTTTGAATCCGTAAATCCGCAGACGGCTTACGCTATTTTGTTCATTAGTGCGCTCATAGAGAATACTTTTCCGCCCATTCCCGGGGATACTGTAACGGTGGTGGGTGCTTATTTGATTTCGGTCGGTTATCTGGGCTTTTGGGGAGTTTATTTATCCACTACCCTGGGCAGCGTGGTTGGTTTTTTTATAATGTATCTGATTGGTAGAAAATTTGGCCGAACCTTTATAAAATCCGACTTTAGAAAGAAAATGTTCAACGAAAGGCGTATTAAAAAAGCTGAGATCTGGTTTGCCAGGTATGGATATGGAGTTATCGCTGCTAACCGCTTTTTGAGTGGAACGCGCAGTGTGATATCTTTATTTGCCGGTTCATTTCATTTAAAACCTTTACCCGTTTTATTATATGCGACGTTAAGCGCTCTGGTATGGAACGGATTACTTATTTACGGTGGGTATCTGCTTGGTGTTAACTGGGAAATGATTTCGGCAATTGTAAAAAATTATAACCGCGTCATCATTGTTTTAATGGTTATACTTGTTGTGATTCTTATCGTGAGAAGACGCCATAAGAAGAATAAAAGATTATCAATGCAAAAGGATGGTTAAACAATATGGCAATACGTGTACGTTTTGCACCCAGCCCGACCGGCTTTGTTCACTTGGGCAGTTTACGCACGGCATTATATAATTACCTTTTTGCCCGCCATAACCAGGGTAAAATTGTATTGCGCATAGAGGATACGGATCAATCACGGTATGTGGAAGGTGCCGTTGAGAATTTAATAAATATCCTGAATTGGGCTGGTATTGATTTTGACGAAGGACCGCACATTGGTGGTAATTATGGACCTTATCATCAATCTGAACGATTTGATCTTTATAAAAAACACAGTGATTCTCTGCTAGGTGAGAACTATGCTTATCCCTGCTTCTGCAGTGCCGAACGACTGGATCAGCTTCGTGAGCAACAAAAACAAAACGAACAACCTGTAATGTATGACGGACACTGTCGAAATATTACATCTGAAGAAGCGGCGGAACGTATGCAAACAGAAAATTACGTGGTGCGGCTTAAAACCCCACGAGAAGGGTTTACCATAGTGGATGATTTAATCCGTGGTTCGGTTAAATTCGAAAATACCTTAATCGATGACCAGGTGCTTCTTAAAAGTGATGGCTTTCCAACGTACCATTTGGCCAACGTTGTGGATGATCATCTGATGCAGATCAATCATGTCATACGTGGTGAAGAGTGGATACCCAGTACACCGAAACATGTTATTCTTTATAAAGCCTTTGGCTGGCAATTGCCAGAATTTGCCCACCTTCCGCTTTTGCTCAATCCTGATCGCAGTAAACTCAGTAAGCGGCAAAATGATGTCGCCGTTGAAGACTACCAGCAAAAAGGTGTTTTGCCCGAGGCCCTTATCAATTTTGTGGCACTTTTGGGCTGGAACAAAGGTGATGATCAGGAACTGTTCAGTAAAGATGAAATGATCAAGGCCTTCACGCTGGAGCGCGTCAATAAATCGGGGGCTGTATTTGATTTGAATAAGTTGTTCTGGATGAATGGGCACTATATCCGTAATATGAATGAATCAGAATATGTCGCTGCAGCGATTCGGCTTCTCTCAAAAATTGGCCGCGATAAAGGAGATAAAAAAACCAACCGAACTATTGTTCTGGCTGTACGCAATCATATTCAGGTTTTTGATGATCTAAAACAAGCTACGGATTTATTCTTCAACGAAAGATTGGATTATTCCGAAGATGCCATAAAATGGATTCAGCTGGATTCGAGTAAAATGATATTCAAAAACATGCTTGACCATATCGAGGAATATTCCGAACTTGATATAAATGATTTTAAAAAGATGATGAAAACCGTACAACATGCAACAGGTATTAAGGGCAAAGAACTCTGGATGCCGGTTAGGGCGGCTATGACGGGTTTAACCGAAGGTCCTGAGCTACCGGCTGTGATCTCGGTATTTGGTAAGCATCGTGTTAAACAGTTATTGAAACAAGCTCTAGAACTGTAGGATATAAGTATGCGAATTGTTGTTTTAATGGGCGGAGATTCAACCGAAAGAGAAGTGTCTTTGGTTACCGGTGATGGAGTGGCCAGGGCTCTTACCGAGAACGGTCATCGGGTTATTAAAATTGACCCCACAGCCACCCGTGATGAACAAACATCTTTAAATAAATCCGATGAACATTGGATTGGAATCGAATATCCGGAATGGGACACATTACCATTGCATAGGGGAAGTCTGTATCTGAAAAATATAATGCTGATAAAACGGCTGAAACCGGATATCGTATTTAATGCCCTTCATGGCGGTAAAGGAGAAAACGGTGTGGTGCAGGCCATGCTGGATGCTGCTGAACTTCCCTATACAGGTGCTGGAAGGGTAGCCAGTACAATTGCTATGAACAAGGACATGAGTAAAATTTATTTAAGAAAAGCCAAACTACCTACCGCTAAATCGCACGTGTTGCACAGACCGGATGCATCCCGAAAAAAACTAAAAAAAATTGAGTTTCCGCAGGTGGTTAAACCTAACGATCAGGGATCTACCATTGGCGTCGCAGTAGTAAATAATCATCATGAGATGGAAAAAGCAATAATGGATGCTTTTAAACACAGCTCTAAAGTGATCATTGAAGAATTCATTGCCGGGCGGGAGATGACGGTTGGTATCATTCAGCAGCGCACTCTGCCGCCGGTGGAAATTAAGCCCAACCATGGTGTTTTTGATTATGAATGTAAGTATAAAAAAGGAATGACCGAATATAAGGTGCCTGCTGAAATTAAGGATACATTGGCCCAAACATTGCAAAGTATTGCTATTAAAACCCATTTAGCACTGGAGTGTACAAATTATTCGAGGGTCGATTTCAGGGTAACAGAGGATGATGAGCCTTTTATTTTGGAGCTGAACACATTACCGGGATTTACAGGTACAAGTTTGGTGCCGATGGCGGCGAAAGCTGCCGGGATTAATTTTAATGCATTGCTGGAAATGATTATTGAAGATGCTTTGGATACATTAAAAAAAGAGTAGGTGTAAACAATGTCGGAATTAAAAATCTATAATTCATTGCATCGTAAGAAAGAAAAATTTGAGCCGCTAAAACCTGGATTTGTAGGATTGTATGTATGTGGGCCAACGGTCTACGGACATGCCCATCTGGGACATGCTAAAAGCTATGTGAGTTTTGATATAATTGTACGTTATTTGAGATATTTAGGCTATAAAGTTAGGTATGTTCAAAATATAACGGATGTGGGCCATCTGGTTACCGATGCTGATGAGGGTGAAGATAAAGTGGCTAAACAGGCTCGCATTGAACAGCTGGAACCGATGGAAATTGCCGAGCTTTATACCCGTAGTTATTTCGAAGACATGGATAATCTTAACGTATTACGGCCGGATATTTCACCAAGAGCAAGCGGACACATTCCCGAACAAATTGAATTAGTGGAAAAATTACTCGAAAGCGGCTTTGCATACGAAGTGCAGGGTACCGTTTATTTTGATGTAAAGAAATATAAAGAGTACGGTAAACTCTCCGGACGTAAATTGGAAGATCTTATAGAAGGGGTTCGCATTGAAATTAATCAAGAAAAACGAAACAGTGCGGATTTCGCATTATGGAAGCGAGCGGAGCCCGGCCATATTATGCAATGGAACAGTCCATGGGGTAAGGGATATCCCGGATGGCATGCCGAATGTTCAGTGATGTCAACTAAATACCTCGGCCAGCCTTTTGATATTCATGGCGGCGGTTTGGAAAACGTGTTCCCGCATCATGAATGCGAAATTGCCCAGAGCGAAGCCGCAGAGGACAAACCATTTGCACGCTACTGGTTACACAATAATATGGTTACTGTTGAAGGTACAAAGATGGGGAAATCGCTGAATAATTTTGTGACAGTCAAGGATGCATTCCGGAATTTTCCGCCTCTGGCCGTCCGTTTTTTCGTTTTGAACAGCCATTATCGATCTCCCCTGGATTTCAGCGATGATGCATTAAAAGCTGCACATAAGGGATTGGACCGGATTCATCAAACACTAACAAAAATTTTGCAAACTAAAGGCCATGAAGGTGCACCTGATGATGATTTGACTATTAAAATAAAGAACTATTTGCAAAGATTTACGGCGGAGATGAATGATGACTTTAATACGCCGCGGGCTATCGCTGCTTTATTTGATTTTATTAAAGAAATCAATGGATTTCTCCAAAGGGACACAATAAGTAAAGCCACGCTGGAAAATATCCGGGATACCCTTGAGAAAACAGCAGGCGACGTATTGGGTATTTTGCCGACAGATTGGTCTTCACTTATGGACGGGGCTTCCACTGATGATTTAGACGTCCTTCTGCAATTACTCATTGATATTCGCAAAGAATTACGAGAAAATAAGCAATTTGCTTTAGCGGATGAAATACGTGACCGCTTGAAAACGATTAATATAACGATTAAAGACACGCCGCAAGGGACAACATGGGAAATGGGTCGTTAAAATAAATCATCGAATCACAAAATATTTTAACATTTTGTTATTTATTCTATTTTTCCAATTCCTTTCTCAAATCCATATATACCATGAATCGCTAATCTAAAATGGTATGAGACATACGAAAGTGCCTAGAAAAAGACACCAAAGTGAAGACAGCGCTTGATGTTCCATACTCATCGCTATTGTATGCGCTTTTCGTAAATTGCGGAACTGATAGTATCGTTGCTTAAATAACAACTAAATTCAATCTTCAGCCGATAATTTTATGGTTTTAAATTTATCCTTAAAATTGTGCCTTGAGTTTCTTTAAGAATTTACATAATACAAAAGATTCATCATTTGGTAATTAGGTGAACAATATTTAAAAACTTAAGTGAACATTGAAATGTCCGATGGTAAGTCTAAATAAATAGAAGTGAGTAGGTGGCATGCAAATTTGCGTAACAGGGGGCGCTGGATTTATTGGGAGTCATTTAGTCGACCGGTTGCTCAATGAGGGACACCGGCTGGTTGTAATAGATAATTTATTGAGAGGGAAGAAAACCAACATCCAGGAACATATACAAAATAGAAGAATGACATTCCTTGAAAATGATATTCGGGATTATAAGTTTATTTCACAGGCCATGGAAGGCTGTGAAGTCGTTTTCCATCTGGCTGCTCAGTCCAATGTTATGGGAGCGGTGGAAAATATAGACTACTCATTTGAAACCAATGTAGTGGGAACATTCAACACCCTTAAAGCCGCCCGTCTCAATAATGTTCGACGATTTATTTTTACTTCTTCAAGAGAAGTGTATGGTGAAGCGGACTATCTTCCGGTTGATGAGTATCATCCTTTGTCTTCCAAAAATACTTATGGCGCCAGCAAAGTTGCCGGTGAAAAATATTGTCAGGTCTTTCAGAATATGGGTAGCTTCGAAATGGTTGTTTTACGGTTGGCAAATGTGTACGGCGAGAGAGATTTTGATCGCGTCATTCCTATCTTTTTAGACAGGGCGTTCAATGGTAAAAATATCTGTATTTATGGCGGAAAACAGGTAATCGATTTTATTTCTGTTGAAATAATTGTGGATGCACTGCTCATGGCTTTATACAACAATGAGTTTTTATCTGGACCAACCAACATTGGTTCCGGTCAGGGAACAACTTTGTTCTCTCTGGTGAATCGTGTTAAAGCGCTTACACAAACAAAAAGTGAAGTGATCATTGAACCACCACGTTCAGTTGAGGTGGTAAAGTTTGTTGCTGATAATAAGAGGTTTTCAAAAGTTTATCAAAAAATGGTACCCGATGATCCTCTATATTATCTTCCGAAAATGATTGAGAAACTTCCAGAGTAATAAATATGGATTAGTTCAAATACATAATTTGCTTTTATAACAAATGCAATTCAATTCATTGTTTTTAAATTACATATTTTAACGGCTTTAATGGAGAGAATTTAATGGCCGAATTATTTAATTGAATATAAAATTATTGGTAAACTTTTTTATTGGTCATAATTTGGTTATATTATAAACAATGATTTTACATTATGATACCAATGTTCGTATAAAAGGAAAAGAAAATGAGCCAATATGCTTTTGATGAGCAAGGTAATATATTTATTATTAAAATTATGGAAAAAAGGGCCACCATTGATTTTTCCGGACAACTCAAAAATGATATTTTGAAAATAATCGATGAAGGTCATACTAAAGTTATTATAGATTTAAGCGAAACAGAATACGTTGATAGTTCCTTTCTGGGTGTATTAGTGGCCGGTTTAAAAAAAGCAAGTATGAAAAACGGTGATCTAAAAATAGTCGGATTACAATCTCCGGTGAGGGCTATGTTTGAACTTACCCGCTTATATCGCATATTTGATATTTTTGATAACGAAGAAGACGCCGTAAAGAGTTTTTGATAGATGATATCGACTTAATGGTCATGGAATGAGTTTCATTGTGAAATTTTAGTTTGATCAGGTTTAGAAGCATTACCTCATTTAATCAAAGTTATCATGGGTGAAATGAACTTGCTTAAAATACAAGTATTTTTATTCATTGATAAACAGCAATCTCTGCAAGCTTGAACACTAAAAAGCGACAAACGATCTGATGTTGCAGTTTATTCAGAACCTTCTCGATGGAGACTTGAGATAATAAGGAATGAATCAGATTGTTGATAAAGCCTTTCTGAAGGTAAGGGCAATGGAATGGTCATTAGCGCTCAATTACCTTTTTTCTGTTCCGCAAAATGATGACCTTAAATTGGCGTATGAACGGTGCATTGGTAAGTTTTACCGTCTGCGTTAAAAACCGGGTGGAAATAAAAGAGCCTGGTAGCCGGCTCATTTGAATAGAAAATGATTGGAAACTTAATTTATTGAGTTATGTCACGCTTTTATATTGTATTAGTATGGAACTTTGAAACTTGCATTGGGTCAGAGCATTACGTGCTACAGGAGACTATTAAAATATGAATTATACCTACTCTAGAGATGTTCTGAAAGATTTGAAAAAAGCAGCCCGCTACGAATGGCTGGAAAAAAATCAGAAAGGCTCCTATGCCTGTTCTACTATAATTGGTTTAAACACCAGACGCTCTCATGGATTGCTAGTCGTTGCGGATCCCTACACGAACCGCAAAATTGTTGTTTTGTCCAAACTGGAAGAGTCGGTTTTCATTGAAAATCGAGTTTATGAGATCTCAACAAATCAATATGAAAATAATATATTTCCCCATGGCTATCAGTACATAGAACGCTTTGAGAGCTTTCCCTTCCTTCAGTTTCATTATCGGATCGAAGATCGCTTAATCAGAAAAACAGTATTGCTACTCTCGGATCACGATCTGCTTTTAGTTCGTTATGAACTCAGGAACCAGGGTAATCCTATTAAATTAATCCTAAAACCATTTTTAGTGGATCGTTACTTCGATATCCTGTCCAGTGAATACCAGGGTTTTAATACCGATAGTTATTTAGGTAATCAATTTGTGCGTTGGGCCCCGGTAGCCAATATGCCGGAATTGCAGGTGCACTATAATCGGGGCGAATTTATTTCGGCCACGCTTTGGTATCATAATTTTTATTACTCCAGAGATGAGGGCAAATATGATGGCAAAAGTTTGGAGGACATCTTCAATCCCGGTTTTATTCAGGCAAACCTGGAACCATATCAAACCCTTGATCTATTTATTTCAACGGAAGATATATCGGATATCAAGAAGGATTTTGAGGGACTATATAGAAAAGAACACGATTTACGAAAGCAAACCTTATATACGAATAAATTCGTTAATAGTCGATTAAATTATTTGCACGGACAAATTCCAAAGGCTATCTGTAAAAAAGAAAATAATGTTATCGTTGAATCGTCTTCGATTGAACCCTGCAAAGATTTATTCCACGTATTAATGGCATGCCCGGGTGTCTTTTTCATTAATCAGGATTATGACAACTTTAGAATCTTTTTCCGTGATTTGGTAGCCCATCTGGATAATGGTTTACTGCCAGATAATTATCCGTTTGGAGATGCCGACAGGTACAGCCGGGCTGACTTGAGTTTGTGGTTAATCAATTTAGCTTTTATCTACCTCCAGGAATCCAATGATCGGGAATTTTTTATTAATGAAATATATGATGCCCTGCGTTCTATTTATGATGCCTATAATAAGGGGACATCATGTAATATTTATTGCACAAAGAATAATCTTGTGTTCAGCGGAAGTAAAGATCAGCAGACCGGTTGGATGCCATTAGTAGATCAAAACCAGGAGGTTCTGAGGTATGGCCATCTTGTTGAAATCAACGCCCTGTGGTACAATGCTATCCGCATACTGGAGACATTGAGCAAGAGACTTGGAAAAAAATGGCATCATAGCCGTCTTAAGAAATATGGTGATCGGATTCAGGAATCATTTGTGGATACATTTGTGGATGAACATAATCAAGTACTCTATGATGTGGTAACACACGATGATAAGGATGCCACCTTTAGCATCAATCAGCTTATCGCCATTTCATTGCCATTCAGTCCTGTACCTCAAAAAGTTACTGCTCAGATTTTGCAGAGGGTGGATAGAGAATTATTGACGCCATTCGGGCTTAAATTTAAAGAGAGTGAACAGGAAGATCCTGGACACACCAGTATACATCGATGGGATAAATATAATGAAGGTATCTATCCGGGAGCCAGTTTATTTTATGTCCAGGCTGCAATCCGGCATAAAGAAGATCAACAGAGGCTTAAAAAGGATCTACCCAATTTTTTTAGTCCTTTATTACATCTAATGGATACCGGCATATTAGGCACTTTACCGGAAATTGTGTTTTCAAACCATCATTTTAAACAGGCCGGATGCGAAGAATATATTACAGGCGCGGCCTGTGTTCTGTGGGCATTTCATCTGCTGGATTCCGTTAAGCATTAAAAATACAGCCCTCAAAATTCTGATGATTTTTCGATGTTTTGCTTAAAATAGAGCTGCAAGTAAAATAGTTGTATTTTACTGCTGATATCCTACCTGAATATCAAAGCCAGAGTTATTTGACGGAATGGTGTATACTTTTATACGCATTTTGTAAGGAATCCACATAAGATTGGGCATCCGGTGGAAGGCTTGAAATACGTTCTTTGGCCTTATCATAAACTTCGATCCAAAAAGCTGGATGCTCCTGATATCGCTGGCGCGTCTTTTGAAATAATTCCGGTTCTACATCATGGTTTTCAAATACTTTTTGCATTAATGCTATTTTGGCGTTTTTGGGTATATTTAATTTTTCGATAATAATGAGTTCAGCCAAAATATCACTAAATTCTTCTTTTTTCATCAACTTTTGTTTTGAATCTGAACAAGAAGAGATTAAAATCGTAAAAAAAAACGTTAGAAGTAACAAAAAAATGGAACAATGACGCATTAACAAACCTTAATTGTAAATGAAAACTTTAAATTAAAACAACTTACTTGAAAAACAAAATGAATTACTATGAGTTAAATAAGAAATACGTGAGTAAGCTTGATTGTCGTTGGCACCATGTTTACTTTCTTTTGAATAATTATTAATGGGGTTTAGTCCATGAAAAACAAATTAGTATTGTTATTTATAATATTTAGCATCCTAATGGGGCAAGAGACGCTATTCAGCCAAACATTTGGAAAAAATAAAGTCCAGTATGATGACTTCGATTGGCATTATATACAATCGGAGCATTTTGATGTATATTTTTATCCCGGTGGTTTTGAATTAGCTGTTTTTACTTCCAATGTTGCGGAATCTTCATATGTGGCATTAAAAAAAGATTTTCAATATGAACTTGCCGATCGCGTATCCATTATAGTCTACAAATCGCATAACGATTTCCAGCAAACCAATGTTGTGGATCCCTATCTACCGGAGGGAGTCGGCGGGGTGACAGAATTATTTAAGAACAGGGTAGTCATTCCTTTTGAAGGCAATTATGCCCAGTTTCGCCATGTAATTCATCATGAACTTGTTCATGCAGTAATGAATGATATGTTATATGGCGGCTCCGTTCAGTCACTGATTTCGGGGCAGGTTGTACCGGTGCCAACCTGGTTCGCCGAAGGCATGTCCGAATATCTATCAATAGGTTGGGATACCCGAACGGACATGATCGTACGTGATGCAACCATAAGCGGTTATCTGCCACCAATTCAATATTTAAGTTATTATCTGGCTTACCAAGGCGGAGCCAGTGTTTTCCGCTACATTGCTGAAACTTATGGCCATCAGAAAATAAGTGAATTGTTGCATAAAATAAAAGGTAGCTTCAGACTGGAAAAAGAGTTTGAATCGGCCTTGGGTATCAAGCTCAAAGATTTATCAGAAAACTGGCAGAAAGCGATGCGAAAAGAATATTGGCCTGCCATAGAAAGCCGTAAAGAAACCAGCGAAATTGCCAGGGCCATTACCGATCATAAAGAGGAACAGAATTATCTTAATATTAGCCCGGCTCTTTCACCCAATGGTGATAAAATGGTTTATCTTTCGGACCGTGAGGGTAAACAATCCATCTACCTTGTTGATGTTTTGGAAAATAAAATTATCAAAAAGCTTATAGAAGGCGAAAGTTCGGTCAACTTTGAGGATCTCAACTGGCTCAGTCCCGGAATGGATTGGTCACCGGACGGAGAAAATGTGGTTTTTTCGGCAAAAGCCGGTGATCAGGATGCCCTTTATGTCTATAATTTGCAAAACGAAGAATACGAGCAATTTAAATTTGATTTAGATGGCGTGTATTCAGCAGCATGGTCTCCCAAAGGTAATGAAATTGCTTTTGTGGGCGATCTTAATGGCGCCAGCGATATTTATATTTATAACTTGAAAACTGAGAAATTGACGAATCTGACCAATGATATTTTTTCCGATAGCTATCCCGCATGGTCTAATGATGGTGCACACATTGCATTCGTTTCGGATAGAGGTCCATTCCTTGACAAAGATCTTATTCCGGATGATTTCGCCATGTCAAAACATGATTATGAAAACACTGATATTTATATTTTGAATAAAAACAGCAATATCATAGAACGGGTTACCGATACCCCTTACCGTGAATCCGATCCGACTTTTTCTCCGGATAATCAGAAGATGATGTTTGTCAGTGATCGAAGTGGGGTCTATAACATCTATCATTATGATCGCAATGCGGATACGACCTATTCGGTTACCAATCTATTAACCGGCGCCTTTCAGTTGAACGTGGATAAGAATGCCAATACAATGGCCTTTGCCAGCTTTTTTGAGGGGGGCTGGGATATCTTTACGCTGAAAAAACCTTTTGATATGGAACCGGTTGATGTTGAAAAAACTGAATTTATGCAGGAAAGGTATAAGGCCAAAGATATGGAGCAAGAGGTTGAACCGATTGCTGAAGCAGACAGCATAGAGAATGATTTATCGGTTCCCGGTGCTGGTGATTACAGCCGGTACGTGTTTGCGAATTTAGATCGGCGCACGCGGGAGAAAGAAGCGGACGTTGAACTGGAAGAAGAGGATTATAAACTGGATGATGGAAACTATAAAGTCCGAAATTATAAGGTTAAATTTACTCCGGATTTAGTCAACGGCGCTGCACAATACAATACGCTCTGGGGTTTCCAGGGATATACTCAGTTGGCCTTTAGTGATGTGCTCGGTAATCATAAGGTATTTATTGGTAGTAATCTCGTCTTCGACCTACGCAACAGTTATCTGAATGCGGTCTACTGGTATTTACCAAAGCGCATTGATTATGGCATAAGCGCCTTTCACTATGCCAATACGTACATCACATCCCTATACGGCTTGATGCGGTATCGAAATTATGGCATTTCAGCTATCGCTTCCCGTCCATTTAATAAATTTTCACGTATTGATTTTTCTTTATACTGGCTGAATGTACAATTGGAGTACTTACAGGTAAATGTGGATACCCGGGCAATACGTAGCATTTTACCCGGTTTACAATATGTCCATGATACATCTGTGTGGGGAATGACCGGTCCGGTAGATGGTTTTCGGGGTGCGGTTACCGCAACAGTCAGTCCCAAATATTCCAGTGAGAGTCCGGAATTTGCCACATTTAAGACGGATTTACGAAAGTATGTGAAAATAAGTAATAATTATTCGTTTGCCTTTCGGTTAACCACCGGAACCAGTGTGGGTAAAGACCCGCAACGGTTTTTCCTTGGCGGTGTTTCCAACTGGATTAATCGTGATTTCAACGGTGATATACGCATTAATTCCATAGAGGACATCTATTTTTCGGAATTCATTACACCTTTGCGCGGTGCCCGGTATTATGAGAGTGAAGGTAACACATTTGGCATGACGAATATCGAATTTCGGTTTCCGTTGATACCATACATCCAGCTTGGTCTGCCACCGATTCGTCTGGGTAATATTCAAGGGGTGCTCTTCTCGGACATCGGTGCCGCCTGGATGTTGGAAGACCATGAAAAGTTCAGGGGAGTTAAAGACGGCCGGTTTAAGGACTTTGTATCTGGCATAGGATACGGGGCTCGCATTTATCTTTTTGGTCTGCTTCTGAAATACGATATTGCTTGGCGTTATGATCTCAAGTCGACAAGCGTACCCAAACATTACTTATCACTAGGAATTGATTTTTAATAATAATTTCCTACTTTCCTTAAAATTTATTATTATTGCTGTAAATAATAAATGAGAAAAAACGGTGCGGAAACATTTCAAATTGTTTGGAGATGCACCGTTTTTCCTTTTTACCAAAAAATATTTTATATCAATCTGGATGATTAAACCCATTACGTTTATTGGACAGCGAACCATCCTGTTTTTTGAAAATACAGGTGCTGTTTTTATTATGCTCGGACGCACGCTTCGGTATCTTGCGCATCTATGGAGCAATCGTCAATTAGTAGCGGATCAAATGATGGAACTGGGAGTTCGTTCTATTCCCCTTGTATTATTTGTGGGCGTATTTGCCGGTGCTGTAGCTTCGGTACAAACTGCATATCAATTGGAAGGTTATATTTCCTATAACTATTTGGGTGCGGCTACCAGTGTTGCCATTTTTATTGAACTTGGACCTGTTTTAACGGCGCTGGTAGCCGCCGGCAGAGTGGGGGCATCCATGGCTGCTGAAATAGGAACCATGAAAGTTACCGAACAAATCGATGCCCTGGAATCACTGGCTATTGACCCGATTCGTTATTTAGCCATGCCACGAATATTGAGTGGATTCGTAATGATCCCCGTTCTAACCATATTTGCCGATCTTATTGGCGTTTTAGGCGCATATGCCGTGGCTTACATTAACCTGAATTTACCTCCTGAAATCTTTTTCGGAAGTGTCAAAGAATTTTTCTCATTACTCAATGTGTTTTCCGGATTAATCAAGGCATTCTTTTTTGGTGGTATAACAGCCATCATCGGATGTTATGTGGGCTTTTCCACAACCGGAGGGGCAGAGGGTGTAGGACAGGCTACAATTAAGGCATTTGTACTGTCCTCGGCGCTCATTCTTTTAAATGATTACTTATTATCAATGATTCTGTTTTAGTTAGAATGATCAGTATTAAAAATTTACACAAAAATTTCGATTCCAAAGTTGTCCTCCGGGGCGTTGATCTTGATATTTATGATGGAGAGCGCCTGGTAGTAGTTGGAAGAAGTGGTTGCGGCAAGAGCGTGTTATTAAAACACATACTGAACTTAATGCAACCTGACGAAGGTTATATATTAGTTGATAATATTGCTATTAAAAAAGTACAACAAAAAGATTTGTTTTTTCTCAGAAAACAGTTCGGATTTTTGTTCCAGGGAGCTGCTTTATTCGATTCGATGACCGTCGAGGAAAATATTGCTTTGCCCTTATACGAACACACCGATATGCAATCCGAGCAAATAAATGCCAAAGTGGCGGAAAAACTGGACATGGTCGGTTTGCCGGGTATTCAGAAATTAAAACCGGCTGAACTATCAGGAGGAATGAAGAAGCGTGTGGGATTGGCACGTGCAATAATCATGGATCCCAAATACATTTTGTATGATGAGCCAACCACCGGTCTTGATCCGATAATGGCGGCTAATATTGACAAATTGATTATTGAACTCAGCAACAAGTTAAATGTTACTTCCATTGTCGTTACTCATGATTTGCAAAGTGTAAGCAAAATTGCCGACCGTGTTGTAATGTTGCACAGAGGTCAGATAATATTCAGTGGAAATGTAGAAGATCTAAAAAAATCAAAAAATGAAGTTGTTTATCAATTTGTGCATGCCGAGGCCGAAGGTCCAATCCAGCCGAAACCCCGAAAATATTGATTATCACTTATCCAAGGAGTTAAAAGGTGAAACTCCACTTATTTACAAGGTCATTTATTACTCTTGTTTTGTTAACCTCTGCTCTATCCAGAATACCATGATAATACCGCAAAGAATTAAGCCTGCACCAAAATAGAACTGAAGATGCGGATATTCGTCTAACAATAAAGCCGCAAAAACCGTTGCCAGAATCGACTCGCCTAACAGTGCCATGTTTACCTTATAAACCGGAATACGTTGCGCACTCCAATTTAATAATGAATGACCGATCAAATTCGGACCTATGGCTAACAAAAACAGAAAAAACCATTGCGAGGCGGAAATCGATATGAAATTTATATTTTGAATTAGTATTACAATAAAAATTATAGCCGATGCTGTAAAATAAACATATATGAGATAAGGAATTAATGGAAAACGCGTGCGTAAAGTTCGGGCGAATAAAAGGTAAGCCGCAATGGCAATAGCAGCCAAAATAGCGAGAAAATCACCAAGTAGAGCTTCAGCATCGACACCCAAGTCGATGGATACAGTGAGATACATACCCAGTAAACTGAGTAAAAAGGCTGGTATTATTTTTACCGATATTTTCTCTTTCAAAAAAATGAACGAAAGAATAAGGGCAAAAACAGGATGTGTGCTTTCCAGAAAAATTGAATTGCCCACCGTTGTCAATTGCAGGGACGTAATCCAGGTGTAAAAATGAACGGCTAAAAAAAGACCGGCGAACACAATATACCAGACATACTGTTTGGCCAAAATCAGGGTGGGGATCAGGCGTTTATTTGTGTAAATTAGTAATAACAATGCGCTTAAAAATAGCCGATAGAATGCAATTATTAATGGATGCAAATCACCGATCCAGCGCACGAGAATGGAGCTCCAGCTGGCAATAAATACTGCGAGGAATAGTCGAAAAACAATTTGCATATTGTCTTTGAATTAACTCCCTTTAAATCCAATATCAATTTATAAAATCACAACATGTGCATCAAATGATTGTTTGGCAACCGTTTTTCTATCAAACACAGATCATCATAACAAAAATAGAATTGCCAAAACGATAAATCGATCCATTTTAATTAACAGTTTTGGCCATAATTCTGAATAAACTAAAAAGCGAATTTCATTTGCTCTGACGGGTAATTTAATTATAGATTGTTTTAATTGAAGGTTTATACGTTTCAAATATGATTGGTGAAGCACTGTTTCAATCAATTTATTATTGAGTGAGTACGACCGTTACAATTCAGTGAACTATGGAATGGGAAACATTCTAATGTTCAATAACAGACTGGAAAATCAATGGAAGGGTATCCATATTTTTTTAACATATCGGTAAATGACAACATGCGCAATCTGGCTTATAAACATGCAAAGTTAAGATGCCAGAGAATAAAACGCCAATTCATTCCGCGTCATGCACCGCTTTCCCATGAAGAAAGTAATTTTGTCGGTGTGCTTGGCGAGTTGGCTGTGCAGTGGTTAATCTTTGGCAAAATCAACCTTGAAAGTCAATATGGAGCCCTGCAAACGGATGATGGCGATATAGCCATTGCCGACAAATCGTACGATATCAAAACCGAAGCAGTGCCGTCTAGGTTTTATGAAAAATTGGTTACGGGAAAAATAAAACCTTATGAACCTTATGGATGTCGGGTTTGGACAGCCCGTCATCGTCATCATCTTGATAAGTATACCGGTGGCATTATCTTCACTGCTTTGCCCATCCCCAACGATTCGCGCATGGATAAGCAGTTTAAAACAATCAGACCACGCATTGTAAATTGTGCCACCGAAGTTATTGTCATGGGATTTGCCAGTCCCGGCGCCGTAGCTGAAAAAGAACCCACCGAGTATTCTCCCCCGCATCCGGTTACCGGGAAACAACGCAGATATAATTCACCCAATTATATCTTCCATCACAGCGAATTGGACTCATTAAAAGAATTGATAATCTTTAAACACCATTCTGCAAAAGAGCACTAAAGCTCAAAAATTGAATTTCTTTAATATTCGGTTTAACCGGTTTTGTGAGACTTGGATGTTTTTTTCCTGTTCAGAAGTCGTTTTAAAATTTCATCGGTAGTATGTCCGCGCCGCAAGCCATCGATTATTTTAGGTTCATCAAAAACCTCATCTTTCATGACTCTTCGCAGCATTTCGAGCTTTTGATAATCGGGAGCGGGCAGGTTATCGTTATTTAATAATATGGCGTTTTTATTAATTGACTCAAGGCGTTTACGAGCAAAAGCGATATAACCGGGATTTATTTCGTATCCAACAAATTGTCTGTCTGTATACAAAGCAGCTACGGCAGTAGTACCAGAACCCATGAATGGATCAGCAATTACATCGTTTTGAAAAGAGTACATTTTAATCAATCGTTTGGGTAATTCAACAGGAAAGGGGGCAGGGTGAAAACGATTGCGTTCCGGGGCCATTCGCCAGATAGTGGCGATATATCGACGCCATTCTTCTTTACTTAAGCGGGATTTTTCTTTTTTGTCTTTTGATATTTTTTCCGGTCTGCCATCTTTAACGAAGATATTAATATATTCGGTTGTATTGAGAACATAAAAATTGGGAGGATAGGGATAAGAACCCATCATGAGTTGATCCGTGCTTCCCTTATCCCAAATCAAGGTGCCAAATCGAAAAAAATCGGTTTCATTCAGGATGGTTGATTCAATGTCATTATTTATGTTAAGGATGTCTCTGTTATAATGTGTGGAATATATTTTTTTTTCCATAGGCATGATTGGAGCATTTATACATAGTTTGCCATTGGGTTTTAAAATCCTGAAACACTCTATCCAAACCGGTACCATGCTGTTCAGGTACTCCTTGTAGGAATGTTCTTTGCGTCCGATCTGGTTTTCCACTCCATAGTCTTTAACATTAAAATAGGGTGGTGAGGTAATGATTAAACGGATGGATTGATCATCTATTTCATCCATTTGTTGTGCTGATTTTTGAAAAATATGGTTCATTTTGAAGGATAGTCACTTGTCTTTTAATATTGTCACTGCACTATAAGACCAAATAATAAATTTATATAAAACAGTTTGTACGTACAAAATAAAATTGATACAAAGGTAATGAAGTCTGAATAGCCTATAACGTTGAACATCATGTCTGTGACTCTGATTATTGCATTTTATGTATTAGACTGTTAAAATTAAACTTATCTGCGGTATGGAACATTTGCGAATGCGGATAGTAACGGAGATTTAGAAAATGTAATACAGGATTGGAGTTGATGCCCGGATTACATTTCTTTGATAACCCTGGTAGCATAATGAAATCTTTTCTTAAAACAATGCTAAGCCTGGAGTATACTAAATGGAGCAGCAAAAAAGAGCGAAACAGTACGAAACGATTAAAATAATAATAAAGGTTAGCGAAACGGTATTAAGTTTTATCATACTTTTTGGTTTTGTTATGAGTGCCGGTTCAGCCCAATTGCGGGATTGGGTGCAAGGAGTCTTCATCAATCCCTATATGCAATTGTTATTATTTAGCGCAATAATTGGCGGGTTCTTCTTTTTAATCACGTTTCCTCTGAGTTTTGTAAGCGGCTATTTGCTTGAACATCGATATCAGCTATCCAATCAAAAATTAGTTGGTTGGTTATGGGAAAAGGTAAAATCGATGGTGGTAGGGTTGATATTATTTGTTCCGATACTGCTTATTTTTTATTATTTACTACGCACATTCCCTGATCTCTGGTGGCTTTTACTGGGGGGCATTCTCTTTGTTTTCTCGCTTGCCATTGGTCGCATAGCGCCACAAGTCATTTTTCCGCTGTTCTACAAATTTGATTCTTTGGAAGATGATACAATTCAGGATAAAATGCATCGGTTAGCCCGCAAGGGTAATTTTGCCCTTGAAGGTGTTTACCGTTTTAATATGAGCAAAACGACGAAAAAAGCCAATGCTGCATTTACTGGGCTTGGTAAGTCGAAGCGTATCATCATTGGTGATACCTTACTGGATTCATTCTCCCCCGATGAAATAGAAACCGTCCTTGCCCATGAAGTGGGTCATTTTGTGCACAAACATATTTGGATATCTTTAATCGTATCCACCATCATCACCTTTTTGTCTCTATTTGCAGCTCATGTGGTTTATCAAGAATTGATTGGTCAATTTAATTTTAATGGGACTGCCGATTTAGCTGCACTTCCTCTATTGTCAATTATTATGAGTATTCTCGCACTGATAACGACCCCACTCACCAATCTGTTATCCAGAAAGCATGAATGGCAGGCCGACCGGTATGCATTAGAACACAGTACGGCACCTCAGGCTTTTCCCCAGGCATTAAAAAAACTGAGCGACATAAATTTAGCCGATCAAAAGCCACACCCGTTAGTAGAATTTTTATTTCACAGCCATCCCGCTATTCAAAAACGAATTGATGTTGCTGAGCAAAATTTAAAGAATAAAGGTATAGTGGTCGATTCCAATGAGACCGTGACATGACTCCGAATGTGAAGGTGAAAGAGATGAGAAATTCGCTGTTGAGTTTATTTGTGCTTAAATGGGCTTGAGAGCGCAGTGTATTTGTAATAATTTTCTGGTAGCTTTTAAATAATACAGTAAAAGAAGAGCAATCCGTTGAAACAATCACCAAATCAAAAATCAAAACTACGGTATATTAGAAAATTCCTAAAATACTTTTTTTTGGCCTTTTTTATTATTGTGTCTGTTTTTGTCCTTTTGTATTGGCAGACCAATGTGGTGGAAAATATTGCTGAAAATTACATTAACCGCATGTTAAAGGATAAGGGTCAAGTTACCTATGAAGCATTATCCGGCAGTCTGATTAACTCTATCGAACTGACAAATGTCCGTTTAAATGTGGAAGATGCTATTCAGGTTTCGGGTAGTTACATTGAAGTGCGATACCGCCTGTTACCTTTAATATTCAAGCGTATTGAAGTTTCCAAAATTTTTATTGACCAGCTATCCATTGCTGTTGAAGAAGGTCAGGATCCGGAACCGGATCCCGCTTCGACTTTTGATATTGATGCTACTTTGCGCAAAATTCAACAATCGAACTTTGCCGATTCTCTGCTGCAAGCCCTGCCCAATATACAATTAAAAGATGTGGAAATTTATACCAATGAAATAATCTTTCGAGGATCGCCCATAACCTTAGCAGATATTCAATTAAAGGCTAACGGAAAAGCCGGTAATCAGAATTACAAAATTCAAATTGAAAAGCTTAAGGGAAGATGGAAAGAAAAGAATTGGCAATTGAAATCTTTGAGCTTTCTTTTGCAAGGTAATCGCCATCACTTTACACTAAATCAGTTTACCATGCAAACGGAACATTCACATTTGAAGTTGAGTGGGTATTATCAGCTTAAAGATTCGATATTCTTGAATCTTAATCTCACAGATGCATATATCGATTTTAAAGATGTCTATAAAATAACCAATGATAGTATGTTACAAGATGGTTATGTGGAGGGAACTTGGACACTGAGCGGACAACCCATCCATTTAGCAAATTCTTTGAACTTGAAAGGACGCTGGCAGGATCATCGTTTACATCGTTTTCAACTGGATGCCGGTTATAATCGGGGCGCCGTAACTCTGGACCGATTATTAATCGATAGCAATGACGGTCGTTTACGATTATCCGGACAGGGGCGAACAGACAAGGGGGCTGCTGCCAGTGCCAATATGCACTTTTCTGATTTGAATTTGGGAGCCTTCAGTGCGCAGTTACCGTCAACTATTTTAAACGGTTCTCTATTTTTTAATTATGACAATCTTGATATTGCCAATACAACCGGGAACGGGCAGCTAATGATGTATCATTCTTCCATCGATTCAATTCCGATTGATTCAATACAGTTTGCGCTCAGTGCGAATCGAGGTGATTGGAAAATTGCTGAACGCTCGTTTATTAAAATCGCTGACAGCTGCCAGTTTCAAATTGAAGGTGAAATGAATAAAAAGAATCAATTCCATTTTTCTGTATCAACCTTTAAGAATAATTTGGCGGTGCTGGGGCGCGTTCTGGATATTAACGAGCTGAGCGGTATAGCAGACAGCCAGCTACGTTTGTCAGGTACTATGGATGCATTGGATGTTTCAGGTACCATCCAAATGCCATGGGCAAAGTTTGATCAGGTGCAGGCTGAATCCATATCGCTTAAATTTTTTGCCCAAAACATACTTAATCAGGATGAGCGCTATGGAGCTGCAGAGTTTGTAATCGACAGCGGATATGTAGGTAAATTTCCTATTACAGATGTAAGTTTTAATGCTAAGGTTAACGGTAATCGGATTTTCCTTCGTGAATTGCAGTTAAAGAGTCAAAACAACTATGTGACGACCACAGCAGAGTTCCATTATTACGAGGACAGATACACATTAAACATCCCTGAGTTTAAGGCGGTTTATGAGAGTTACTGGCTCGAAAATGAGGGAACCTTATCGGTTGTATCAGATAGCAATCACATTCAAATTGAATCCTTCAGACTGCTGGGCCCGGGGAATGCCGAGTTGGAAATTGCCGGAAACTGGTTATGGCAAAATAATGATCTTGCAAGCTATATCTATTTCCGCAATATTAAAATTCAGACATTCGAACAATTTTGGTCGGAAAAATTGGATTTGAAGGGTATTATCAACGGATATGCAGAAATCTATCAACCCCTTACCAATCCTCAGTTTGAAGTGAATGTAAATGTAGACAGTGTTACATACAATAAAACATATTTGGGACAACTTTCAAACTCGTATTATTACGATAATGGTAAACTGACCATCGAGAAATTTAATTTAAAACAGAACGAAATTGATTTTAATATTACTGGGTATATCGCGGGACTGGTCGAAGAAGAGGACATGTTCACCTTAGAATGGATTAAGAACGCAACACTCAATGTGGATATGGATCTTAAGAAGCTTACTCTGGAGCAACTCAGCCCGCTTATTTCCAAACAATTTCCGATTAAGGGGATTGTCAGGTCAAATATGCATATAGACGGGTCAATCGGCAGACCGTTTGTGCATCAGGATGTATTTCTAAGAAATATCCAATATAATCAATATAAGCTGGATTCTCTAAATTTAAATACGCAGTACAATAGCCATTACCTCGTACTCAATCGGTTAGAGGCCTTTGTCGAGGGTGCGCCCATATCTGCAAAAGGCTGGTTTCGTTATCCATTTAACATCGATGATCCCGATACTAATATTGCAGATAATGAATTTAAACTGTATTTGCAAAGTTCCGGGGATACCTTAGATTTTCTGAGTTCTCTCAATGTGGAAGTGGAATACATACATGGACCATACACAACCGAGCTATATATTGGCGGAACTCTGGAAAAACCGACCATTTCCAAAGGTAACATACAATTCGAGAATGCTGATATGTTGCTTTCTTTGGTTAAAGACCCTATTGAAAATGTTCAATTCGATGCTCAAATTCGTGATTCAGTACTACATATTAATACATTTCGCGGTCGTTCCCGGAAGAAAAAAGATTTTCTGGAGAAGAGCATCGCTTTCTTACGTAGTTTAATCCCCTGGTCATCCCGAGACAAAAATAACGGGATTTTGGAAGCTTCGGGTACCATCAATCTAAGCGATCTCAACAGGCCAAAACTGAATTTGAAGGCAAAAAGTAATGATGTTTACATCGATTATTTTCTTGAAAATACCCAATTGGTCATTAGCAGTGATGCTATTGAAATTTACGGCCGGGACACGGTTAATGTGTTTGCCGAAGCTGAGATCAAAGAAGGGAATCTGGTTGTTGACCTGGCTCAGATGGAACGCAATTTGTATCTATCAGAAACGTCCGTTGAAACGAAAAAAACATATACAACAATGGATATAAATGTAAATATCCCCGGTAATTTTACTATAACAAGTTCTCCTCTGGATTTAACCAATAATTTTAAGATCAACATAATGGGGAATATACAGGTTTTGATGGAAGCCGGTAAGGATGATCCACAGATTACCGGTCACCTGGAGGTGGTATCCGGCAAATTTTCTGCGTTTAACCAGAATTTTACGGTAAAATCCGGAACAATAGATTTAAAAAATCCACAGAAGATTAATCCCGATATTAATCTGGTTGCAGTTAAATTACTGGACCAAAGGGAATTCGAGTTGATTATCACCGGCAATCTGGAAGATTTGGATCAGGATATTCGTGTTATTAAAAATGGCCAGGAAGAAAACATGTCCTATCTCGATAAAATATCGTTACTTACCCTGGGAGCCGATCTGGGTGATGTGACAGGTAAGACCGATTCCACCTTGCTTAGTGTGGGTGAGGATGTGGCTACCACTTCTTTACTGACCGCCGTAGAGAGGGGAACAGAGGAATATACCGGTTTGGATAAGGTAGAAATTGAGGCAAACAAATCTTTATTAAATCTGAAAAAAATGCGCTTAAACAGCGGATTGAGCGATGTTTCCATCTCATTTGGAAAATATTTAACTAATGATTTATATGTGGAATACCGTACGCAGTTCGGGCAAAATATACCTGCACCGCGACTGGGTTGGGATGCCGGTAATCGTATCCGGTTGGAATATCGGCTGGACCAGAACTGGAAATTTGACAGTTTTTATGAGAAAACCGTTTTAGGCAATAATAAAGTCAAAGTGGGCATCAACTGGGAATATACATTTTGAATTTAAGATTTATCACGCTTGCATCGGTAACATTGGTTGTCTTATTAACGGCCACGTCGCATACTTATGCGGTGGATACCAAAGTCGAAAGAATTAATTTTAAAAATAATACCCACTACAGGGGTTCAAAACTCAGAGAAATTATACACTCCCAGGGCGGTAAGATTTATGAACCGCGATTTGCCAAGTTAGACCGTTTACTTTTGCGTAATTTCTATAAGGGTCAGGGATATTTAGATGCATCAGTGCAAAATAAAGAGGTTTACAATAAAGATCGCTCCCGTGTTCGGCTGACTTATAGCATTACTGAAGGGCGACGGTATTATTACGGTGGGTTACGTTTAAGCGGTGTGCAATCCATACAGCCTAATAAAATTAACAATCAGTTTGATCTGGAGAAAAATGCACCCTTTAACGAACGTTTGATCACCGGTAGTCTAAAGCAGGTCGAAAATTTATATTACAATTCCGGTAAGCCATTCGCGGAAATTAAAATTAATTATTTGTATGAATCGGACTCCTTAATATACGTCTTATTAGATGTTACTGAGAACGAAACTGTGTTTATAGAAGATATTGAATATAAAGGGCTACAATTGGTCCAAAAATTTCTAGTTCGGCGGGAGTTGGAAATCAAGAAGGGGGATCTGTATAACCGGCAAGCTATTGAAACTTCCCAGAGAAACATCTATGGGCTGGGTTTGTTCCGATATGTGAGATTTGAAATCGAACCAATACCCGATAAGCCGGCAAAAGTCGTACTGAAAATAAATGTGCAGGAAAAGGATCCACGATGGCTGGGATTACGACTCGGCCTGGCCCACGAGCAGGAGGTGTATTATGGTAACAAAATCGAATTTACCGCAGAAGGGGGGCATCGTAATATTTATGGCACCGGTCGAAGTATTAGTTTGCATATCACACCTGCAATAAGTTATGACTTTGGTGAGAATCAATTCCACAATCCGGATAACCGTATCTCGTTGCGTTTTATAGAGCCATGGATTTTTTATACAAGAATGCCCGGCATTTTTGAATTAGCCTACCAGCAGTTCAGGCCCCTTAATAGTGGTGATTTTGATGTACTCAGCGCATCGTTCGATGTAACACGTGAGATCAGCCCTATTATGGAAGTAAGTGCTTCCATTGGTACAAAACGTGTGAATCGCGTTTCAGACGATGCCATTGAGGAACGATACGTTCGTGAGTTTGGAATTAATGAAAGTCAGGTGTATTCTGTTGTTTTATATGGCAAACGGGACAATCGTAAAAATGTTTTTAACCCGGTCAACAGCTCCTACCATGATCTGTCCTTGTCCTTTTCCTATAGTGAAGGCCGGGACGAGGAAGAAAACATTAAAACCAACCAATATATTACCTTGATCAGTTCATGGCAGCGGTATCAACCATGGCGTCCGAAACTTTTTAACTTCAGACGCTGGGGTTTTACTTTAGCTACCCGTATTAAAGCCGGGGCAATAATTGAAACCGGAAAAAATAAAGAAATACCTATAAACGATCGGTTCTATGCCGGTGGTGCCAATACGGTTCGTGGTTATTCCGAGCAGTTATTGGGTCCGGCAAGCGCCTATAACCAACAGGGTATAAAAACCCAGGCATCCGGGGGGAAATTGCTCTACTTAGCCAATGCCGAGGTTCGTATACCCCTTTTTTGGATTTTTGTACTGGAATATTTTGTCGATAGTGGATTTGTATGGCCTGAGCTCAGCGTATTTGATGCCAGGGATGTAAAATTTACTACCGGGATGGGACTGGCAGTATTAACGCCGTTAGGGCCGGCGCGTATAGATTATGGCCGGAAACTTATGCCTCAGCCGGATGATCCATCCAAAGATGCAATCCATTTTGGTTTATATTTTGCATTTTAACTTACAATGGATAGGATGTCTCAGAAGCTTTAATGAAAAGTTCAGCTGTCATTTGAGGGATGGGCTAATCAAATAAATATGCCTCTCTAAGCCGTGGGTGATTTTGGTCTTTATCAGACAACTTGATGTCAGACTGGGGCCATTTGATTCCAATATCCGGGTCGTTCCAAATTATACCGCAATCATACTCCGGAGCGTATTCCGTACTTGTTTTGTACATCACTTCTGCTTCCGCACTAAGCGTAAGAAAACCATGGGCGAAACCGGGCGGTATATACAACATCTCTTTGTTATCAGCGGATAAAATACAACCAAACCATCCCTTAAATGTATTGGAGGATTGTCGTATATCGACCGCTACATCAAAAATTTCACCCTGAGTGCAACGCACCAATTTGCCCTGGGCAAAGGGCTCTTTTTGATAATGCAAACCTCGTAATACCCCATTCACCGATTTGGAATGATTATCCTGTAAAAAATTAACCTCAATACCGTTTTGCAAAAATTCTGAATGCTTATAATACTCCAGAAAAAAACCACGGTTATCACCAAATACTTTGGGAATAATACGAATCAAATCTTTTAATGCAGTTCGTTGAAAAGTGAAGGGCATGATTGTTCCTTAAATAGAGGAGGATGAGTAATGCTCAATCCTTTGATCCGATAATGCATGATTATCAGTTTTCCCTCATACAATTTGTTCAGATGCTATACCGGTTTTTAATTATCCAGTCTGTCTACTATGAGAATCGTTGTGGCAACGCTGCTTAGTATGGCGGCCGCATCACGGATGGCTCCCGACCAGTCAATGCCTTCTCTTTCCTGTAATACCGGTACCACTATTGTACTGCCTGCGGTGATATCTTCCGGAAGATAGTCCCAGAACAGAAACTGGTTTTTTTGAAATGACCGGCCGTTGGCCAACCGAATAGTGACATTGTCTATGTCAGCAAGCTCCAGATAGCCTCCTGCAGATTGAATATAATGATTCAGACCTTTGCCTTTTTCGAATAGCACACTGCTGGGAAAGTAAACACCCCCTGTAACTTTAATGGTTGATTGCCGTTCCGGAATATTTATCCGATCGCCATTTTGAAGGTAAATATTTTCCTCGGAATCCGGATTTTTGAATATCTGTTGAAAATCAATACCAATTTGTCCAACGTTGTTTTGAGAGCGGACTAAAGTAGCCCCCTGGAGATATGCTGTATTTTTTAATCCTCCGGCTCGTTTAATCATATCCGTTATCCGTTCGGTTTTGTTACGTAAAGTGTAAATTCCAGGACGGTTCACTTCTCCTCGCACGGAGATATTTCTTTGCAACTGCCAGTCACTGTTAGTTCTAATAAAAACATTATCGAATGGTTGGAGAAAAAATAATTCGCTGTCATCTTTTATTAGATCTTTGGTATAGGTTGAATCAATATCAACATAGATAATTGTTGCCAATTGCTGTGGATTATTGTTTTTGGGATTGACGCGTGATATTTCAGCCTCCTGAATGACGGCATCTTTTCTAAAACCATTAGCGGTAAAAATTAGATCTTTTAGGGTCATATCTTGTTTAAGTAAATATTTACCGGGTTTGTTAATCGCCCCGTATATGTTTACTGAATCCTGAGGAAATAAGGTTTTTTTGGATTGAATGGCAATATTATCTTCGGGGGCCAACAGGAAATCCTGCTGAGCATTATTTAAAAATTGATTAAGATTGATTGAAAAAATTTGTTTTTTATCGTCAGGTAGTTTTCGTGTGATCTGAACCCGTTCCAGATAAGCGTCACCGCCCACGCTATCCACTCTGGCGAACAGCTCTTTAATGGTCATACCGGGAAAATACTCAAAGCGTTTGGGCCCATAAACAGGGCCTGTAAGGCTAATATAATTTCGCAACTCCCGGTCAATAACTGGTACGTTGATGCGGTCTCCGTGATGTAAGAAAATTTTCTGTTCATTTTTTATAGATTTTCGATAATTTACATCGATCAATTTTCGATCACTGTGATTTACGATCCGCTCAATCTGTATATGATCGATATATGCATCTTCTTCAAATCCACCGGCTAATTGAATTAGATCTCGTAGGGTCTCATTTTCTTTCAACTCATAAATTGCCGGCTTGGCGATCTGACCTGTAAGCGTTATGGTTTTATCTGAATCATGTACCACTAAGACATCGTTATGTTGTAGACGAACATCGGAAAATTTTTTCCCCGCCGTAATAAACTGATAGAAATCCAATCTTTTAAATACCTTGTCATTGCGTACAAGGGTAATGTCTCTTAACGATCCGTTGTTACTTACCCCGCCGGCATAAAACATCATATGAAATGGCGAAGTAAATGCCGGGACCGTAAAGATACCCGGATTATTAACAGCTCCTACAACAAAGATCCGCACCGTACGCAATTTTCCGAGAGCGATATCCAGGTAAGCCTTGTCTTTCAATATAGATGAATAGGATTGCCCCATGACATTACGCAACTTCTCTTTGAGCTGATTCACCGTTAATCCCATGGCTTCAACAATACCGACTTCCGGAATAAATATTTGTCCTTGACGATTAATCGCTAAATCATGGCGCAATTCTACTTCACCCCAAACCGTAATAATGATTTCATCTCCGGGCCCCAAGGGATAATCGCGATCCACTGGGCCATAGACCTCGGGTTTAAAATCGATTTTTGCCTTCTGAAAAACATCAAATCCAAACCTTTCAATTTGGGGTTTCTTAGGCACGGACTCAGGTGTTTCGCTTTTAGGTTCTTCTTCCTTCTCCGACGCAACTGGTTCTTGTACCGGTACCTCAGATAAGGAATCTTCAAATACTTTGAGTGATCGGGCTTTATCGATTTTTGACTCCTGAGATTCCGGTAATTCGCCTAGGGATTCCAGTTGCTTTTTAACATCTTCCAATTTCCTCAGATCATCCAGGGATTGAGACCAAAGGTGCTGGCTGCAAAGAATTAATAGTGTGAAGTAAAATGCTAATATACGCATGAATATATTCCCGTCTGATTATGAAATTTTCATTCTAAGTTTTTCCTTAGAATTTAAAACTTAGCATTCATAATGTTTAACAGATGTGAATTAAATCATATAATTGCTAAACACCAAAAATACGGTTTCGGAATTCCTTTTTCAATATTTTAATAACGGAAATCGTAAATCTTTTAGTCGGTGCCTAAATGTATGAGATTCTTTCCGTATATCCGACAGCAGCATCTATTAATTAGAAAAAATAGTTGTGATAGGGTACTGAATTTTAGTAATATTAATAGAGAATGGAATGATTTACTTAGCCACTGGTCTCTTCAAAATATTGGAATTATGAATAGAAAAGTTACGTTAAGAAATGGCGATTTTATATTAGAAAAAGATTATGCATAAAATTACGTCTAAAAATTTCAATTCTGCACTACATTTCGGTAAAATGCCTTTCGTATTCACGATCTTAAGTATGGTCATAATTAATGCTTGTGCTACTAGGACAAGGAACATTGCATTGGAATTTACTCCTCCGGAGCAGTTTTCCATAACCGGTGAACAAAAAATGACTGACCAATGGTGGACCGCCTTTCAGGATTCATCACTTAATGCCCTGGTAGATCAGACCGTTCAGTCCAACTTCACAGTGAAATCAGCCTGGCAGCGTTTGTTAGCGGCCCGGGCAAGTGCAAACCGGGATAAGGCCAACCTCTTTCCGGACCTCGATATTTCGGCAAACGGGCAGGCACAACGCACTTCCGAAGGTGAAACGGAGCAAATCAGTTTAGGATTATCGTCCTCATATGAGTTGGATGTATGGGGTAAAATACCTGCGGGAGTAAAAGCTGAACGTTTACGCGCCGAGGCAACCCTTGCTGATTATAGAACTATGGCGATAACGCTCTCAGCCGAGGTCGTACGAACCTATTTTAGATTGATCGAAGCTAACAGTCAGAAAAAACTTCTTATCAGACAGATTGATACAAATCAGAAACTCTTGAATCTTATTAAGAATCGATTTGGAAGTGGCCAGATTCGCAGCGTGGATATTCTGCGACAAAGACAACTATTGGAATCGACATACGAACAAAAAATTACCGAAGAATCCCGTATTCAGGTATTAAAAAATCGTTTAGAAGTACTAATGGCAAAGCCTCCGCGGCAGAAGATCAATATTACCCGCGATCGATTGCCGCCATTACCTCAAACACCCGAGTCAGGTGTTCCAGCGGAGCTGGTTGGCAGGCGTCCGGATGTAAAAGCCGCATATAAACGTCTGCTGGCGGCAGATCGAGATTTGGCTGTTGCCATAACAAATCAATTGCCCCGATTGGACCTGTCGGCTTCACTTTCAACAACAGCTGAAAATGCAGGAAATCTGTTTGATTATTGGGTGAGTTCCATTGCCGGTGATCTGTTGGCGCCTGTTTTTTATGGTGGGCGATTGCGCGCTGAAGTGGACCGGCGACAAGCTTTGAAAAAACAAAGACTTTATGAATATGAACAATCCATACTCAATGCCTTTCAGGAAGTGGAAGATGCCCTCATTCGAGAAAAAAAGCAGTTACAACGGATACAAAGTCTTGAAGAACAGGTACGTCTGGCCAGGTTAACCAGTGAACAACTGCGTGTTGAATATTTAAACGGTTTGAGTGATTACCTTGATGTTCTGACTGCGTTTAATGATGAACAGCGCCTCCGGCGCAACCTATTGGCCGCGAAACTGGTTTTATTGGAGTATCGTGTTCAATTATACCGGGCATTGGCCGGAAGAATTGCCGATAAGAGAGATCGTATACCTAAAGGGAAATAAGTCAATAATTTTCAAGTTTTGCTTAATGTACATTAACCGGAATTAATAAAATGCATTGGAAAAAAACATTACTGATTTCAGCTACCATCTTGTTTATAAGTGTTATCATTACAACGTTAATTTTTTCAACAGAACCGGAAGCTACCAGTGAAGGCGCCACCAAAAAAACAGCTATGCTGGTTGATGTTATCGAAGTTCAAAAAGGTGAGTTTCAACCATTGATCGTAGCAATGGGCACCGTTGAACCTGCTCAGGATATTATATTGAGTCCGAGAGTTGGCGGCGAAATTATAAAACGATCAACTTCTTTCATTCCCGGAGGCATTGTTCGTAAAGGTGAAATAATGTTGCAGATTGATCCAGCCGATTTCCAGAATACTTTAAAGCGACATCAAAGTGATCTTAGACAGGCTACAGCCGATTTAAATATAGAAATGGGTAGACAGAATGTAGCCAGGAAAGATTATCAGTTGCTTGATGAGGTATTATCCGCTGAGAATGAGGCACTTGTTTTGCGCAAGCCTCAGCTCAATGCAGCGCGGGCAGAGGTAGAAGCGGCCCGGGCGGTGGTTAAACAGGCCAAGCTGGAGCTGGAACGAACAAATATTCGGGCCCCCTTCGATGCACATGTACTAAGTCGAAATGTAAATGTCGGCTCGCAGGTGGCTCCCGGGGACAATCTTGGCCATATCGTAGGACTTGATACATATTGGGTTGTGGTAACCATACCTCAATCAAAACTACGCTGGATTTCGTTTTCGTATTCAGCAGGACAAAAAGGTGCCGAAGTCCGGATCCAAAACCGAACGGCTTGGCCGGCCGGAGATTTTAGGACAGGCTATGTATACAAATGGATTGGCGCCCTTCAGGATGGTACGCGGATGGCTAGAATATTGGTGACGGTTGATGATCCCTTAGCCCATAAAAGTGCATCAACTCAGTTGCCGCGTTTGATGATTGATGCTTTTGTAGAGGCACGCATTAAGGGTAAGAAATTAAACGATGTCATTCGGGTTAATCGGGACTACATTCGGAAAAACAACACGGTTTGGGTGATGAAAAACCATAAGCTTCGTATTAAAGATTTAAGCATTATCGTGCGCGATCAAGAATACGCATATATACAAGAAGGTCTTGTGGATGGCGACAGTATCGTTACCACCAATTTGACAACAGTTGTTGATGGAGCTCGATTACGGTTGAGCGGGCGTCAGCCCAGGCCTGACCAGGAAGATTCTTCTGCATATGGACGACCATTGCCCGGAGATACTGTGAACACGGGAGCTAAGTCCAGATGACTTCAGTCACGCGTAATAACACAGCCAAATCAATGGATCAAAAAGGGCCCATAGCATGGATGGCCCGTAATTCTATTGCTGCAAATTTATTGATGATTATATTGCTGGGTGGGGGAGTCTGGACAGCTTATAATATCCAGAAAGAAGTATTCCCCCAGTTTCAATTGGATATCGTTGAAGTTAGTGTCGTTTACCCCGGGGCAGCGCCGGCTGAGGTGGAGCAGGGTATTTTACTCCCAGTAGAGGAAGCAATCAGAGGAGTACAGGGCATTAAGGAAGTAACCTCCACCGCCAGAGAAGGTTCGGGAAGAATTCAAATAGAATTGGTAGTCGGCACCAATCGGATGAAGGCATTTCAGGATATTGATCAGGCTGTTAACCGTATCCGTACATTTCCTGATGACATAGAAGAGCCTGAGGTGCGGTTGCAAGCCCGTCAGCGAGATGTTATGGAAATTGGTTTATATGGACAAGTTGATATATGGACGTTAAGAAAAATAGCCGAGCGGTTAAGAGATCGTTTATTGAGCGATCCAGCTATTACGCAGGTTGAGTTGGGTAATGTTCCGGACTATGTTACCCATGTTGAAATCCCGCGGCACCGATTGCGCGAATACGGGATTAAATTGGGTGAGGTTGCGGATATCATTGTTCAATCCAGTGAGGATGTTCCTGCCGGAGCCGTTGAAACCAGCAGCGGAGAAATTCTGTTAAGGATGAAAGAGCGCAAACAGTGGGCTAAAGAGTTTGCAAACATAGATATCATTTCCTCTGCAGAAGGGGGAAGCGTTACCTTAGCCGATTTGGCTGAAATTACCGATGGCTTCGAAGAAACGGGGTTCCACTCTCAGTTTAATCGTCAACCATCGGTCGAAATTGAAATTTTCCGCATAGGCGGCCAGTCGCCTCTGGAAATCGCCGAGACGGTTAAAACCATACTCGAAGATTTCTCCAAATCATTACCCGAGGGTGTACAATACCGCATTGATAGTAACCGCGCTGATGATTATGAGCAACGATTATCGTTACTGATTGAGAATGGAATTATTGCCATTCTGATTGTATTTCTTATACTGGCCTTATTTCTGGAATATCGATTGGCTTTTTGGGTAATGATGGGTATGACCATCTCTTTTGTGGGTGGAGTTGCAATACTACCCATTATAGATGTAAGTATCAACATGATATCGATGTTCGCCTTTTTGGTTGTACTGGGTATTGTTGTGGACGACGCGATTGTCGTAGGTGAGAATGTCTTTGAGTATCGGGAACAGGGCATGAGCGCTTTGGCTGCAGCCATCCAGGGAGCCAGAGATATCTCAAGACCGGTTATTTTTAGTATATTAACCAATATCATTGCATTTATTCCTCTGCTCTTAATCCCCGGAACTACCGGTAAATTCTGGTGGCCTTTGCCAGCAGTGGTTATTACAGTGCTCGCCGTTTCACTTTTAGAGGCACTATTTATATTACCGGCACATCTCGGACACGTTTCCAAAAAAACGGGGCATATTTTAGGTCCCCTAATGACACGATGGCAAAAAGGATTTGCCTGGCGGGCCAATCGGTTTGTCGACCGTTATTACCGGGGGTTCCTGGATTTGTGTTTACGACACCGCTATATAACGCTTAGTTCAGCCATCGCGCTGCTGATTGTTGTCGGTGGTTTTGCCTACAGCGATCATATGGGCATGATCATGATGCCCGAAGTCTCAGCAGATGAAATTGAAGCTGGCGTTTCACTTCCTGTGGGTACAACTCCCGATCAGGCGGCTAAAGTTGCGGTTGAAGTAACAGAATCTACCCATCGTATGTTTGAGAGGCATGACCTGCATTTGGTCGCCGAAGGGATAAAAACCAATGTGCGCGGACAAAGTTTTATTGATGTTGAAATTGTGATGAAACCACCGGATGAGCGTGATATGACTGCTAGTGACGTTATAGAACTCTGGCGCGATGAAATTGGTGATATCGAAGGGGTGGACCAGATAACATTTGAAGCGGAAAGAGGACCGGGTGGTTGGCAACAGGATATAAGCGTCGACCTGAGTCACTCGAATATCGAAGTTCTGGAAAAAGCCAGTCAGACGTTTTTGGAACGTGTCAGTCAATTTGAAGAGACCCGGGATGTCAACGATAACTATAACAAGGGTAAAGAACAATTTGATTTTATTTTGCGGCCTGAAGGCCGTAATCTGGGCCTTACGCCAACGGAAGTGGGACAACAGATTCGGGACGCATTTTATGGCGCGCTTGCCATGCGTCAGTTAAGGGGTACCAATGAAATTGAAGTTCGGGTAAAGTTGCCGCGTGAAGAACGCAAAGATTTGCATCACCTGGAAGATCTGGTTATTCGCACAGATTCTGGTATGGAGGTACCCTTAATGGATGTTGTGGAAATCAAGAGAGGAGAAGCGTTCACATCCATTAACCGCCGCGATGGCCGACGTGTGGTTTCTGTAGGAATGGATGTAGAACCCAAGCGGGCAATCACACGGGTTATAAAAGCAATACAGGGTGAAATTCTTCCTCAATTACGTGGCGATTTTCCGGGGATTACTTGGAGTTTTCAGGGCAGTCAGGCGGAGATGCGCGAATCTACACAGGCATTGTGGGGCGGATTTGCGTTGGCAATGGCGGTCGTCTTTGCATTGTTGGCCATTGCCTTCGGCAGTTATATACAGCCATTAATTGTTATGTCGGCTATACCCTTTGGCATTGTGGGCGCTGTTATTGGTCATATTTTGCTGGGGTATGACTTATCTTTGATAAGTCTCATGGGGGTTGTGGCTCTTTCCGGTGTGGTTGTGAACGATTCCTTAATCATGATTGATTATGCCAACCGGCAGCGAGCAGAACATTCGGTTTTTGAAGCGATTCACATGGCAGGAATGCGAAGATTCAGACCAATCATGTTGACGACAATAACTACCTTCGGCGGTCTAACGCCTATTATCCTGGAAACCTCACGGCAGGCCTATTATCTGATCCCTATGGCTATCTCACTGGGTTTCGGTATTGTTTTTGCAACAGCCATTATCCTTGTCATTGTACCCAGCCTATATCTTATTTTGGAAGATATCATATCCTTTTTCAAAGTTAATACCACATAATTATTGCGGAGGTTAATGTATAGCCACATTGATATCAAACCTGAAATTAAGTTAGAAATGCGAAGAGAACCGGATATAGTAACGGTCATGATAATCATCCGTACTTCCCTTTGCTTTGGCGAATCCCAGTGCTAATCTGGCCAGAGCCGGTCCAAAACTCAATTCGGGTCCATAACTAAATACATCGGATTGACGGTCGTTTTCAATCCGCGCAAAATCAAAAAAAGCCGTTAGAAGAATATCTGATACGGGATAAGTTAAGATATCCAAACCACTGTATTTGTCCACCAAATAGGAAATTTCGTTTTTTGACCAGTATAGCCGTTTCCCCGTAATATCTTCATCCAGACCGCGAACAACGCGTGTAAATTTATAATCCCGGGAAATGTTCAAACGATAAAATCGGTCGATACCTATGGTTTTAAGAGGAGGAAATGAGCCTTCAGAGCCGATAAAACTAAATTCGGACGACAGTCCCAGTTCTTCTCGTATGAATGTGCCGGCAATCTTCGTATCCCATTGCCAAACACTAAAATCGAACTGACTTGCCAATGATTGAAAGTATCGGGTTGAAAAGCTAAATTCCCGTTTGGGTAAAATGGGATAGTAGTTGGTTGGCAGATGGTAGTTGAAATTAATGCCAACGGACGGACCATTGTAATTAAAGGTACCGGAATACTGTTCATAGTTTTCTATAAATTTATGATGATTCAAGGAATACGAGAAGTGCGGTATTAGGACTGAACGGGGATTTCCCTTAATAAAAAATGGTTTTTGCAAGTGAACATGTCCGATAGTTTGGTAAAGTTTAATATATTTTTTTTGATCAAAAGAAAACAGCACCGGCCCGTGATAAACGGAGGATATAACCTGACTGTCAAATACCTGTAAAATATGGGAGAGAACTCCCACCGACTGGTCCGGCTCATCCGGAAAAATAACAAAGGCTCCTATTAATGCCTGCCTTTGAAGTGCTTCTATCCAAGCCGTCATCCCATAGAGTCCAAATCCCAGTTTCTTATCCGCCGTTGGCCAGGCGAATGAAATCAGATGCTCCATGGGCCAGGCTGTAAAATGTTTTTGTTGGGGTTGACTAAAAGTTATGGATGTGTCCGGTAGCTGTATAACATCAACAGGTTGTGATTTTTTGGTGATCCAGGACGCATAATGAGGCTTAAAGGTTACATTAAATGGCTTCACATGCATTGTTTGCAATGAGTCAACCGGAAAAGTGACAAAATGATTTTGGATACTGTTTTCGTTATGTTGTAAGATCAGGCGATCGCGGGATTGATCTATGGCATGAATCCAGTATTCATCCAAATGATTGATGTTGGTTCGAACCTTTTTATTGTGAAGACCAACGGTAGCTATAGCAGGGTGTTTATCAATATATCGATTAAACACAATGGTATTCTCATTCACAAAATAGGGATCCCGATCATCTGTATTATCGTTAGTGATTGCGTGCAAGGTTTCCTGTTCTAATAGAAATAGATCACGGGTGCCGTCCGATCTTTGTCCGCTAAAGACCATTTGTTCGTTGCTATTGAAATCCATACTACCAATTGTCATTGGTGTTCGCCATACTATTTGAGTCGTGTCCCGGGCAAGATTGTATTGGTGTAAAACGGAAGCGGAAGGTGTGATCTCGGCCAACACTAAAGTATTATTACCGGTAAATGTGGCCTGCGTGCTGCGGATTTTGTCAAAAATGGTTGAGATGCTTGCCGTATGACGGTCATATATAAACCAACGATAAGTAATTCCAAGTTGATTTTCTCGTATGCCGTAATTCAATCTACCGAAAGCGTAATAACGGCCGTTTGGACTAGAGAATAAATCGGTATGCAGATGATTAGTTATGAATTCCGGTGCATTGTTTTGATTTTCATTAATGGATTTTATATATGCGGTTCTATAACGATGGATTTCGTCCATTTGCACAACCATGGCAAAAGTGGAATCATCCTGGGGAACGGGTAGCATTTGTAATATCCGATGTCGGGATTCAGGGATATTTTGGCCTATAGGTTTATAGGGATAGTCTGCCCAGCGATCTCCGTAATATAAAACCATGTGACGGACAAACCGTTTAAAAATTATCCGTGGAGGGTCGTCATACACGGCTTCGAATGCGTTTTCAAAATCATAATAAAGGCCATCTGCATTATGAGACATTACTTGCACGAGGGATGAATCTCCATACTGATCGGCCAGAAAGCGTACGAATGCATGGGCGGATGAATACAAGAGGCGACCGTTACCCAGATTTTCCAAAGACCGGTAATTGAGACGGCCTGTTAACAAAGCGTTTTTTAAATATAAATCACCCCGGTAGGCGTTCCAATTTTCTGAATAATACTGTGCTGTACCTTCATAAAACCAGCGCGGGGTGGTAAGGTTCATAATTTGGCCGACAAAATGCAGTTTGCGTTTTAATTTTCGGAAGGTTACATAGTGTGCCAGTTCATGCTTAAGCACCATGCTGTACCAGGGTACTGTGCCTGTGGTATTGTTCATATACATTGAGGAAAGAGCATAAATAACAACAGATTCTCCGATTGCAAAACCATTGGAGAGATCCGGTGCATCGGTTAATATGATGCGTACTTTATCCTTTCGGAAGGAATCCAGGGGTAAATCAAAAATACGGGCCATTCGGGGCAAAGTTTGTTCGGCGATAGTTAATAATGAATCTGCCAGGTTTTTATTACGCGGCATATATTCCAGCCTGGCATATTGACCTTCAATTTCATACCAGCTTTGAGAATATAAACATTGACCGAACAAAATAAGTAACATGGTGAGTGTTAATTTATATCGCATGGACATTCCTTCTTTGGTCATAGTTTGTAACATGAGATGACATTGGCATTACAAATAAATAACTTTTTTTATGCAAGAAACCTCTCTTTTAATTGCGTCCAGAGTTTAACCAATTTATATTAAAACCTTGTAAAAAAAAATGAAAACAATCAGTCGTTATGGATAAAGAAGCAACTATTCTTTACATTGATGATGATGAGCAATCCTGCCGTTTAACCACGATTTATTTATCCAATGCCGGATTTGATGTATACATTGCAAACGATACGACCACTGCCAGACAGTGCTTAAAAAAACAAAACATTGATTGTATTATAAGCGATGTGGGACTCCCGGTTGAAGATGGTTTGAAATTTTACCAATGGCTGCAACAACAGCCGGCATACAAAATTATACCTTTCCTGTTTGTATCGGCTCATGCAGTCGGATTTGACCATATTCTTACGGAACACCGTGATATATTTTATGAAAAACCAATTTTTTTCCCCGCTTTAATTGATCATGTGAAACGATTATTGGTGAAGAAATTATAGCTTAAAAACCGACAGACTTAATAATCCTAACGCCGGGTTTACGAGGGTGCTAGTTGACTAAATACACAGCTCGTTATCCTCATCCAAAATGTTCTAATCACCTACCATTTGAACTATTCGAGTGATAATCGACCAATTGAACCCTTTTCTTTGCAGAAACATGCCCAGTTGTTGTTTTTCTTTTAAAGGTTGTGTTATCTCGGTCCTCTTCAGCTTTTTATTCAACCAGTAATCAGCATTCTGTTCTTCTTCTTCCTCAGTATAAAGGTCTTTTAATAATACATCGACCATCTCAGATTGAGCTCCTTTGGTAATTAATTTTTTACGTATAAGGAGCGGTCCGTTGCGATATATCTGCTTCTGATCGGCTATAAACCGGGTGATGAAATCGGCGTCATCAATGTATCCCTGTTCTTTTAATTTAATCAGTGTTTGCTCGATTACAGATTGATCAAATTTTTTTTGTATTAATTTTGTTTTGAGTTCTTTCTTTAAATGGGGACGCCTGCTTAAATAACGATAAGCCTGGGTTAAGCAAAGTGCCAGACGATCATATTGTAAAATTTCCTTAAGGGTATCATCGGAAAATCGACGACCCTTGTGGATGGCAAACTGCACAAGGGTATCATCACTGATATCGAATAAAAACAAATCGTCTGCATAGAGATTAAAACGTTTTTTATTTTTCTTTTGTATATCAATGCGGGTAATTGTGTACATATTTTTTTAGCTAAAAGCCATTGGCTTAGGGTCTGATATGATTGATTTTTTTATCTGTGCTTTCTGTGACAGCAACAGAATTTGTTAAATTCAGGCGACAGAAACATTTTAAAAATTATACATTGTCAAAACAAAAAAAACGGACTCCATTTTGAACTTGACTTCCGGTAGAAGTATCAAATTAACATTAAAATGGGATCGAGCATTTCCCACTAAAAGGTTTTGAAACCAATCGATTAATTTGGATTACTCCATATTTATACTTTATTTTTAATAACGATATGTTTATATTGCCCTCTTTTTTGGAGGATATTGTGCAGAACGGTCAACCCTATCAAGCATTTGCTGAACAAATCAATCAATTCATCGAACCACGGGATAATTTTCTTCTATCCGCTCACATCAATGCCGACGGTGATGCCATAGCTTCTGTCGTGGCAATGAAAATTTATCTTGAAAAACTAGGTAAACATGCCGTAATCATATTACATGATGAGACGGTGGATACCCGTTTCGAATATTTAAAACATTATGATGAAATACAATGCTTCAGTAAGCATCCGGATTTGAAAAAATATTTGCCTTCCGGTAACATCGAGAACGCCATTTTTCTGGATGTGCCGGGTCTGAAACGATTGGGTGATATTTCGCAAATCGTGCCACCTTTACAGAATGCCATTAAAATCGATCACCATCCATCAGAGGATCGTTTGGGCCAAATCGAGTGGGTCGATGAAGTCGCGTCATCCACAACGGCGATGGTCTATGAGATAATCCAAAATAGAAATATTGAATTTGATGCAGCATTAGCAAGCGCTATTTATACCGGCATTGTTTATGATACGGGTCGGTTTTCGTTTTCCAATACAACCTCCAGAGATTTGTTTATTTGTGCCAAAATGGCTGAGCAGGGTGCCGATCCTGTAGAATTAACCAATCGCATTTTTTTTCAGAATAGTTTTCAGGCACTGAAAACCATCGGAAGGGGATTGAGCTCCTTGGAGAATTATCTCGATGGTAAAGTGAATGTTATTTATTTGAGCTACGAGGATATGACTCAAAAAAATCACGGTGAAATCGAAGAATTGGCTAATTACAGTGTCGCTATACGAGGCGGCGAGATAGGTTTGTTTATCCGCGAAGTTAAGCCCAATTATCATAAAGTCAGTTTCCGGTCTAATTCCACTGTGGATGTAAATAAAATTGCCAAAGTGTTCAACGGTGGTGGACATTCCCGTGCCGCCGGCTGCCGCATTGAGGGTAAAAAACAAACGATCATCCCCAAAATAATCAATGAAATAGCCTCTCAAATATCCTCTTAAGCTGTCAGGATAACAAACTTAATTTTGTCTGAGGATATTGATCGTTCAATGCTTAATCAGATTTTCTTTAATATATAACCGAATTTTAAAATTTCATTGACTCGCTTGACACTTTGTAAGCCTGATCGTATATTTGGTTTTTAATTATTCTATTCTTACATAAAGAATAGTACGAGCCTTCTAAGTCATTCATTAATATGGCACAATAACTATTTCAGTAGTGTTCAAAATCATTTTGAACGATTGAAAGCCAGAAGCTTTTTATCAGACATTGCTTTGTAATGAAGGAATGCAGTCAGGAAAAATGGGAGTATTGCGATGCAACAACCCTTAAATGTTTATTTATTATCTATTTATTTAAAGAAATGGTCCTATACAGATAATCGAATAGCTTTAAATTATTCTTTTTGTTTTAACGATATGTACGTTAGAAATCGCATAGAAATGCGTATAGGTGTACCCACAAATCTGATGAATGAAATTATCAACCATTTGATCTTTCGTGTGAAAGAAGAATTAGCCAAAAATAACGACGAGGAAGAACCGGATATCAATAATAATAACATCAATTTGGTAAACGATGCCGAAGTAAAACGTAAGTTAACGGCATTTCTGTCGAAAATTTTGAAGGAGTTTAATTATAATAAACGCTCCAGAGGCAAGTCCCGCATGATATCGACCCGCAGTCTTGATTTTTTCTATAATGATTTTGAATATGAACAGATAACGGATGATATCAAATTCTTTGTTCATCTAAACCGAGGTGTTAATAAAATGAATGGCGAATTGTGGGAAAATGCGGTAGACGACCTCACTTTGGCTTTGGAATTTCAACCTAATAATATTTATGCCAACAAACAAATGGCCAAATCATTGATTAATCTGGAAAAATATAAAGAAGCCATTCCTCATTTGGAAATCTATGTGCAGCAGGAACAAACTCCGGAAAGTTTAAAAGAACTGGCAAACGCTTACATCCGAATTGGCGAGTACAAAAAGGCCGAAGATCTTTATAAGAATCTTGAAAATAATTATGATGAGCAGCTGAGTGTAGCATTTGGCAGGGCACAATTGGCCTATCGAATGGGCAAAGGATATCGGCAATTACTGGATCGGCTTTATAAAACCGATCCGGACTGGTTTCAGGAAAAGCTTAAAAATGAATGGGATTTCAAATTACCGTCGTATGCTGAACATGAAGAATGTATGTGGAATGCGGCGACAGCGGCACGCTATTTAGGTTTTGACAGACCGTTTGATTTAACCAAACGGGCATTTAACGATGAAATTCCGTCCTATTTCGATTCGGAGAAAGGTACAATCCGTTTCGTGAAAACAGAACTGGACGCCTGGGTCGATATAATGAATCGATATCATGTTGATGGCGTTGTATATAAAATATATAAAGATGCGGTAAGCAAAGAGGAATTGAACCGGGCCAAACTGCCCAAAAAACGTAGAACAAAAAACTAGTTTGACAAAACCATTTACCGGCATCTCACATTGATCGATGACTATAATGCCTTGAATTTTGCGAATCGTACGGGTTATATCCGTAACCATTTAAAGAATTGACCTGACACACATGAGGAATGGTAAGGAATTGAAGGCAAAAGTAGGTTGTAATCTATATCCGAAGGTCCAGAAAGTTTAATAAATCAAAATAATAAATATTATTCAGTAAATTTATTTTAATTTGGTCAATTGCAATTTAAACCCACCTTTTATAACTTTTTATTTTTTAAATGATTATAATATTCGGATAAATTGTTTTGAATATGTTAAATTATCAGCTTTTTCCAAACAAAAAAGATTTCTAAACAAACTTTCATGATACATCAATGCCGAAAATCTTATTAATTAATCCCTGGGTTTACGATTTTACTTCTTTCGATTTGTGGAGTAAACCTTTAGGATTACTCTATATTGGATCATTTTTGAGGCAATTTGATTTCGAAATCAGGTATATCGATTGTGTAGATAAACATGCTGCGGATCCCTATATTTCCAAACATCCCAAAGTAAAGAAATACGGGACGGGTCACTTTGTACGTACTATTGTGGATAAACCGGCGGTATTAAAACAAATACCGCGACATTATGCGCGTTATGGGATTAGTGAACAGTACTTCATAGATCAGTTAAAAAATGAACAGGATGTACAGGCCGTTCTGGTAACTTCCATCATGACCTATTGGTATCCCGGTGTAGAACATGTGGTTCGTCTCGTCAGGAAATATTTACCGGGAATACCTGTGATTTTAGGTGGTATTTATGCGACACTTATGCCGGAACACGCCCGTCGCATTATCCAACCGGATTATCTGGTATCAGGTCCCGGAGAGTGGAACGTTCTGCGTGTTTTAGCTGATATATTGGGATTATCACTCCCTTCAAATAATCATCCGCAATTACTTGATGATTACCCCTATCCGGCCTTCGATTTGATCAATAATCCGGATTATTTGATTATTATGACTGCGAGGGGCTGTCCGTATGATTGTTCATTTTGTGCTCAAAAACGAATTTCTATGCCTTTTACGAAGAGAAAGCCACAGGAAGTGGTTAATGAAGTAACGTACCATAATAAAAAATATAAAGTAAGGGACTTTGCTTTTTATGATGATGCTTTATTTGTCGACAGAGAACGTCACATCAAACCAATTTTGCGGAAATTGATCGATACCCAACTCCCTGTACGCCTGCATTCTCCAAACGGATTATTCGCCAAAATGATTGATGAGGAACTGGCCCGCCTTATGTTTAAAGCAGGGTTTAAAACCATCCGATTAAGTTTTGAAACGTCCAATGAACAGCGCCGAAAAGATATGTATTCTAAAGTAACCAATGAAGCAATGATTGATGCAGTAAAAAGATTACAGCTGGCGGGGTATAAAAAACACCAACTTGAATCTTATGTGCTGATGGGTTTGCCCGGTCAGACCATGGAAGAAATCGTCGCAAGTATTATTTTCGTACATAATTTAGGTGTTCAGGTACGTTTGGCTTCCTTTTCTCCAATACCCGGCACAGTCGAATTTGAAAGAGCAGTGGATACGGGTAAGATACGATCGGATATGGATCCATTGCTGACAAACAAATCGATATTTCCGTTGAAAGACAAAAAAATTACTTATGAACAGTTCAAAAAAGTTCGATTGTTTAGCCAAACACTAAATCAAGCCGCTCAGCGAGGCCTATCCATTTTTGGCCAAGAACCCGTGGGGACAGCCGTGCGAAGCGTAATCAGGGAAATGTGATGGAACAAAAAAAATACCCGGTCAAAAAAGGCGATATCTATCAATTTGAAATTGAAAAACTGGCTTTCGGAGGTGCTGGTGTAGCCCGGTTGGATAATTATGTTGTTTTTATTAAGGGGGCATTGCCGGGTGAATGCGTTAAAGCAAAAGTATATAAGCGCAAAAGATCCTACGCCGAAGCCAGGTTACAAGAAATAGTGCACCGTTCAACCGAACGCATCGAGGCCCCTTGCCCTTTTTTTGAATGGTGCGGCGGTTGTACATGGCAAAATTTGTCATATGAACATCAATTGAAATACAAGGAAGCGATTGTAGGCGAGTCCCTGCACCACATAGGCGGACTCGAAAAAATCGGCGTGAACGAGGTAATTCCTTCGTCCAATCCTTTTGCCTACCGTAATAAAATGGAGTTTTCATTTTCTGATCGACGTTGGTTGCTACCCCATGAACTGGGGGATGATGCTATCTCAAGGGATTTTGCCCTTGGTCTTCATGTGCCCGGAGCCTATGATAAAATTTTGCATATCGATCATTGCCTCTTACAATCAGAAACCGCCAATGAAATATTACGTTTTATTCAGGAATACGCCAGGACTCACCATTTAGCTGCCTATGGGATAAAATCACATCAGGGATTTCTGCGCTTTTTAGTTATCCGTCAAAGTTCTTATACTCAAAAATTAATGATCAATATCGTTACGGCTTACAAAGATGTCGATAGTTTAAGACCACTGGCCGACCAATTAATAAAGAAGTGGTCCCAGGTGGAGAGCGTGGTGAACAATATCAATACCCGACCGGCGCAGATTGCTGTCGGGGAAGAGGAAATATTGCTGGCCGGAAAAGCCGAAATTAAAGAAAAACTGGGTCCCTTTGAATTTAGTATTTCCGCCAACTCATTTTTCCAAACCAATACCATGCAGGCTCAGCGTCTTTATGATATTGTGATACAATTTGCCGGATTACAATCAGATGATGTTGTGTGGGATTTGTATGCCGGAACCGGCACCATCAGCCTCTTTCTGGCTCAAAAAGCCAATTATGTTATAGGATTCGAATCGGCGGAAAGCGCAGTGGCTGACGCCAGACGTAACGCTGCTGAACATGGACTGCCGAATACATCGTTCATCGCGGGCGATCTTTTGAAAACACTCAATAATGCCCAATCGAACCCGGATGTTATCGTAACGGATCCACCAAGGGCGGGTATGCATAAAAAAGTCATTGAAGCAATATTACAAAGTGAAGCACGAACCGTCGTATATGTTTCCTGCAATCCCACGACAATGGCCCGGGATTTAAACTTATTGAGTGCAGCTTATCGGATTATCGAAGTTCAGCCTTTGGATATGTTTCCCCAAACATATCATATTGAAACGGTTGCGCAACTTAAACGCAAAAGTAAAAAACCGGAAAAATAATGGCGATACGCAAATTAACATTTGATGAAATTTTTAGCAGGCAGCCCGGCTTGGAAGAATTGAAGACATTGCGTCGTGTACCGCTTTATGCCTTGATCCAGAATATAAGGAGCATGCACAATGTGGGCAGTATTTTCCGAACCAGTGATGGTGTAAGGCTCAAACATCTTTTTCTAACCGGATTTACTCCGACTCCCCCCCGTAAAGAAATCGATAAGACCGCATTAGGAGCTACCGACAGTGTGCCTTGGAGCTACGAAAAGGATGGAACTAAAATTTTACGTCAATTAAAGAAAAAAGAAATCAACCTGGTTGTAGTCGAGCATACCAATAAAAGCATCCCCTATACCGATGTGAACTATGAATTTCCCATGTGCCTCATTATGGGAAACGAAGTTGAAGGTATTTCACAAGAAATTATAAAACAGGCGGATGTTGCTGTTGATATACCAATGCTCGGTATGAAACAATCCTTGAATGTATCGGTGGCCTACGGGATTATTATTTATCATATCCTCAGCCGGTATTTAGAGAATAATACGAATGTGTTGCAGTCGAAATAGTATAGAAAATATTATGCACATTGGAAGAATGAAAAAGAACCGACAACGTCCGATTAAACGGAATAATGAATTGCTATAGGAACGGATTGCTGTGCTTGACTTAATCCGGACAGGCCGGTATATTAAGTAAAATTAAATAAATGCGTTTCTGTGGGAGATGTACATGACTGAAAACAAAGTGCTTCTGATAAATAATCAAACGCATGATACTGACCTCTATAAACACTCTCTTATATCTGATGGTTACTATCCCGTACATTGTGAATCACTGGAAACCGCCAATCAAATCATTCAGGATCAGGATATTCAAATTACATTGCTTGATTATAACATTATAACCAATGAAAAAAGGCCGACAGTTGTTAATTTTTTTAAGTTTGTTTCCGAGGGAATGGTTATCCTGTACAATGTACCGGAAAATGGTAATCAGCGGATTGCCTTTTATGAACTCGGTGCTTCCAGAGTATTTGACACATCCTGGCTTGCCGAAGAAGTATATTACAGTATTCGATACCTTTTACATTCACTGGCTCCTGACCAAACCAATAAACCTTATGTTTCACGAGGACGTTTGGAGGAGATGAATCTACCGAATCTGATCCGCACCTTAGGTCGAGAACGCAGCAACGGCGTTCTGAAAATTACCAGTCAACATAACAGCGGTAAAATTTATTTTCACGATGGTGATATTGATGAAGCACAGGTAGGCTTTTTAAAAGGTGAAGAAGCTGTTGTACAAATGCTGTATTGGAAAAAAGGAACCTTTACTTTTTCCAATATTGATCGCGAGCGAACCAATCGCATCACACTGAGCAACATTGGTTTGCTGTTGCTAGGTGAAAAAAATCGCATAAAACTATTGCGCATGCTTAATGAGATTGGTCCCGGCAGAACTGTTTTGAGGTTGATTAATGAAGGAGATTTACACAATAGTGATATTGAAATTAAAAAACAATTTATAGAATTAATCCGGCGACCCAAAACGCTCTCTTCCATTGTTGAAAATCCGTTCTATTCCGGTTATCAAACCGCACAGATATTGACCCGCCTCAAAAGAGGAGGATTCCTGGTCATAAAAAAACCCATAGAGCATTTGGTACATGAAACGCTAAAGCAAAAGAGTGAACAGGGTCCTGCCAAAGAAAAAAAGTCCGCAATTCAATTTGAGGCAAAAGAAGCGGATCAATTTATACATCAGTTTAATGTGACTGAAGAAGAAAGTATTAAGTTGATATTGTTCGGTACGGATCAACAAAAAAATAGTCAGTTTATGCAGAACCTCAGCGGAGAAGGTATACAACAGGTCAAAGAGCATCCGTTTAATATGGTTAACATGCAGGTTGCTTCAGGGATGGAAATCGTTTTAATTGGGGTGTCGCTTGGTGATGCCGAACTGGCAACCAATACCGAAATTTTCAAAGAGGCGCACGGATTCATAATATGGCTTCGTGACGAGGATATAGAAAATCTGGATTATAACGCATATATGATCAATAAACTGGCTGGTTTGTATGATTTACCCATGGTTATGGCCGTATCCGGTGTTGAAGAT
>WJIP01000306.1 GCA_014730185.1 Caldithrix sp.
CCATCATGTGTTCATAACTCTCTTTTTTATGATATTCGGCCTGAAAAATATGTGGTTTATGACCGATAACTTCATGGCATGTATGGTGTTTTATTTCAAAATATTTGGGATTTACATATTCAATATTCCCCGCTGCATCGGTTATGATGACCGAAACCGGGCTCTGTTCGAGGGCTCTCGATAATTTTTGGATTTCGAATTCTGCCTCTTTACGCTCGGTTATATCGCGGGTAATACTTAAAATACATTGCCGGTCTTCAAAATCAATGAGCCGACTGCTGACTTCCACAGGAATAATCTGGCCCTTTTTTGTACGATGGGCGGTTTCGAATACCAGTTGCCTCTTGGTCTTGATATGTTCGATCCGTTGCGATGTAATTTGTGCATGCTTTTCGGAATCAATGTGAAATGGTTTTAAGTTTAAAAGTTCAGCGCGTGAATACCCCAGTCGTCGACATGCTTCGTTGTTGACTTCAACAAACTTTCCATCCGTCTCATGAATAAAAATCGCATCGTTGGAGTTTTCAAAAATATTTCGGAATTTCTGCTCACTTTTCTGTCGTACCGTTTTGGAGTCTTTCCAGTTGCTACTATCCTGAACGGCGCCGGAGTTTTCGATATCAGTCCTGAACAATGCCCTATTCGTTGTATCTGGACGCTTATGGTGATTAAAATGATTGAGTACAGAAGGCAAGGCGGATATATGGTCTTCGTGCATGAGACTATCGTTGATCTCATAAACCCTTTGATTGAGAGATTTCTGATCCTTGAAAAACAACACGATGAAAAGACTGGGATGCAACTGTTTCATTTCCTTCAATTTGTGCAGATCACGCTCGTTTAATCGGGAGGTGGAAGCGATCAGCACATCCGTTTCTTTGCTGGAAATATGTTGAGACAGGGCATCAACCTCCCGGATGTCGGTTATTCCCAACCGGGGATCATTCTGCTCGATCGATTGCATCAGGCGCTTTTTAGCCGCGTTAGTATATTTAAATAAAACAACATTCATAGATTTACTCATGATACCTCTTCCCATCTATAAATGCGGAATTTCCCGCATTCCCTTGATGGTTTTTGGGTTCAATGGATTGCAATATGTCAATCAGTTTTTCGTTATCCTCCGGGATTTCCAAAACATAATCAAATCCCTCTAACTGGAAATCATTTAGTCGGGAAGTCTTCAAAAAATGGTTGATTCCAATCACTTTCTCTCCCCTATCTTTAGATACTCGTGAACGGATCATCTCCCGTTCTTTTTGACTCAAAAACTCGGCTTCAATGATCAGAACATGCGGCCTCATTTGTGAACTTGAATTCAGTAATCCTTCGACACTTCGTGTGAAACTATAATGAACCTGGTCAAAGTGATTATTAATAAAACGTACCAGACTACCTTCTGTATAGGTTGATCTGATATATAAGCCAATATTCATTGAATTTTCCTTTGTTAATCGTTTCATAATCATAATAGGCGGTAAAACGGCTTTTTAATATCGCTATTATTATGAAATTGTTGTCGTTAATTTAAAATAGAATCTACTATTTGTAGTGACATGGAGTCATTCTTTTAACGACACGGAACACCGGTTTTGAAGGGGATATCTTTATAGTGGATCGGTCAAACGGACCTTTTGGATATGATTAAGTGGGTAGTATTTCTGATGAAAGTATATGTTTTAATTCACTAAATTGTAACGATTTATCTAAAAAATAATCAGCGCCCAAATTAAGGCATTGTTCTTTAAATTCCGGCGCGGTATAGTTGGTGAGGATGATAATCTGAACGGCTTTAGTTTTACTACGGATATGTTTCAAAATATCGATACCGCTGCCGCCGGGCATTTTAATATCCAGAATAACAATCTGCGGTGTATACTGTTCATAGGCCTCGATGCCTTCCTGTACATCCGCTGCTTCGAAAATATTATAACGTAGGTTATTTGACTGACAAATTTTCTTTATTCGGGCACGAACGTTGGCGGCATCGTCCACAATTAAAATGTCCACCTCTGCTTTCTCCTGACTATGATAAATTTCTTTCTAAAATTAACCCGGCAAAAATAAATATTTGTAAATCTTATTATGATTGTTATGTCATAGTTTTAATGACAGGAGGGGTTTCCTCATTCGATGAGATCATTCTTAATGGCGTAATGAATCAATTCAGCGGTGGTCTCCACATTCAGTTTTTTTAAGATGCGCCGTCGGTAAGTATTGACGCTGCTCTGGCTCAAAAAAAGTTCTTCGGCGATCCCCGTGATGGTTTTGCCCATGCCCAGCAACCGCAAAATTTGGAATTCCCGATCCGACAGATTATCATGGGGTGCTTTGTCCGGGTCTTTAGTTAAACCCATGGCCAGATTCTCGGCGAACGATTCGCTCACATACGTGCGATTATCCATAATCTTATGAATGGCTTTAATAATTTCACGGGGTGGGCTGTCTTTGGTGATATAACCGTTGGCGCCGGATTTGATGGCCCGGGCGGCAAACTGTTCTTCCGGATGAATACTGAGCACCAAGAACTTAATATCCTGGTCCCATTGACGCACTTCCTGAATGAGTTCCAGCCCGCTTTTACCGGGCATGCTGATATCGATGAGAACCACATCGCACTCGGTTTCCCCGAGCATTTCCAGTAACTCATCGGCATTTTGTGCTTCTGCCGTCACATTCATATCCGTCTCGGCATCAATGCGTTTTTTGAGTCCGTCGCGTATAAGCGGGTGATCATCAGCAATAATGACTCGAATCATAAAAACTCCCGATTGAAATACCCTAAATTACAATTTAATCGCAAAGAAAGAAAATAATTATTGTCCCTTCTGGTCATTCAAAGGAATTTGAGCTATGATTGTGGTACCTGATCCGCCGTTGCTGTCAATGGTCAGTCTACCTTTAAAGGCCTGAACACGCTCGCGCATGCCGATCAAACCGAAATGTTGGTTTTGAAAATGTTTTTCTTCCGGAATGCCAACGCCATCATCCGCTACCCTGAGTTCGACCATCTCTTTCTTAGGCAGGCGAAAACGGACGGTCGCCCGCCGCGCTTTGGAATGGCGATTGACATTGGTAAGGGCTTCCTGTGCGATGCGGTAGATGGCTATTGCACGTTCACGGTCCATTTCGAGCTCATCCAAATCGGTTTTAAATTCGATATGTATATTCGATTTGTTATTAAGTTCCTCACAATGCCATCGCAATGCAGAAATGAGACCTAAATTATCCAAAGCTTCGGGACGTAATTCGGTTATCAATTTCCGGATATTTTTGATGGTAGACCCAACAAGCTCTTCCATGTCCTGTAGTTCGCGAATCACTTTTCGGGCGTTCATCTGATCGCTTTCTTCGATATCTTCTCCCAGCATAGAAAGATCCATCTTCAGGGCGGTTAATATCTGTCCCAGTTCATCGTGTAACTCCCTGGCTATATTGGCCCGCTCTTCTTCCCGTATCGTCTGCAAGTGAGCGGCAAGACTTTGTAGTTGACTTCGGGATCGTTCGATTTCTCTGATATACCTCTTGCGTTCGGTGATATCACGAATCACGCTCACCACCCCTTGTTGCCAGCCTTCTTCATCCCGGATCGTGCTCACGGTATTTTCGGTGTCAAAAACCGATCCGTCTTTACGCTTCATCCGGTACTCCGTTTGAAAGACGCCTTTTTTGTCTAAAATGGGCTCGCTCATTTTTCCGAACTGATCAAAACGATTAGTATCCACATGCAACATCTTGGTGTTCCGGCCTAATATTTCATCAACGGTATATCCAAATAATTTTTCAACTGCAGCATTAGCCATCACCACTGAACGGTCTTCCGGATCGATGACCAGGACGGCATCGTTAAGGCTGGCGAGCGTTTTTTCCAGTAAATTTTTAGTTTGATATAACTTTTGTTCCGTGGATTTCTTTTTGGTGATGTCGAGTACTATCGCCATAATGCCGTTAATAGAACCATCGCTTTCCCGGATGGGAGCTGCTGACAAACTGATATGAATATTCTCACCATTTTTGCGCTTTCCTACTAATTCACGATCGGCGAATGAATTACCTCGTAATACAAATGATCTTAAATTGATAAATTCTTGCATTTGGTCGCCCGAAACAATGGGCAGGCGCTTGCCTACAACCTCTTTCCGGGACCATCCGAATATTTTTTCTGCCGCTGGATTCCATATCTTCAATACACGGCCTTCGGCATTGAGATCAACTATTGCGGCAGGCGAGGACTTTATAATGGAATACAACCGCTCATTGGTAACGTGTAGTTTTTTTTCAGCCTTTTTTTGTTCAGTGATATCCTGGACGGTGGAAATCATTAAATTTTGATCGTACAAGGGAATGTTTTTAGCGGATACAAATTTCTTTTTGCCGGTTTGTGCTGTTATCTCTATTCCATCCCACTGCATGCGACTAGGATCGCCGGACTGAATATCTTCGGTTATTTGCTGTTTAATGCGCCGGCGGTAATCGGGGTCGGGATAAACGCATTCAAAAAAATGTTCAATATCCGTCAAATCTGCGGCCGGCCATCCGTAAATCTCTTCGAATTTTTTGTTCATATAGGTAGCGGTGCCCCGGTCAAAATAATTTACGGCTAAGCCGATCGGCAGATGATCCAAAATGGTCTGGATAAATTGATTTCTTTCCAGAAGCTCTTTTTCCTTTTGCCGGATTTCCGTGATGTCCATCAGTACGCTTAAATTAAAATTCTCATCAACCCGTACCGCATGATACATGGCTATTTTATACTCGCCCTGTTTGGTCCTAAAACCGAATTCCCCCGTTTCGCTGCCTTTCTCCAGAAACGCTTTGTATCGTTGGTTGGCTTCCTGTGGTATATTAGTTCGTAAGTCGCCAACATTCATATGTAACAGTTCATCGACCGAATAACCGAATATTTTTTCGGCGGCGTGATTGACATTCAGGTAATGGCCCTGATCGTCGGCCACCATAATCGCCGTTAAGCTGTTTTCAAAAATGGCGCGAAATTTTTGTTCATTCTTTCTTACAGCCAACTGGGCAATATGCTTTTCTGTGATATCCTGAAAAGTACCATATACGGATACAGGATTTCCGTTTGAGTCTAAAACGGTCTCTCCTATTGAATGGGCATATCGGATATCTCCTTGCCCATCGATATATCTGAAAACAACATCCACTTTTTCGCTTCGTTTTATATATTTATCGAGGGTATTCTCGAATTTATCGCGGTCATCAGGATGCACATGGGAGAGAAACAAATCGAAACTCGCTTTTCGCTCATTGGGTACATAACCCAGTAATCGATACATTTCATCCGACCAATAGCCATCACCCGTGTTTACATTCATATTCCAGCTTCCGATTTTAGCTACCCTCTGGGCTTCAGATAAAAGGGATTCACTACGTTTTAAAGCATTCTCCATTTCTTTACGTTCGGTGATATCAAGAAAAACCACTATGGCCGCAATACGTTCGCCTGTCTCACCATGTATTGGGGCAGCGTGCGCTAAAACATGGCGGTCTTCCTGCTGGTTTCTTCTAATAATAAATTCTTCACGCACGGTTTCTCCTTTAAGAACAGCTCTGGCCAGGGGCACTTGTTCCGGTTCATATTCTGTACCGTCCAAATATAATATTCTCCAACTGGATACATATTTATTAATATCGATATCTTTGACCAGCATGTCTTCATTATCACCTCTTATCATCAAGCCCGCTTTGTTAACATAGCGCAATTTACCATCCGGAACATCCGCAATAGCAATGCCTGCCTGACTGTTATCAAAAGCTGCCTGTAAAAATGCTTTACTCTCTTTAAGCTCCTGTTCGTTCTTCTTACTTTCTGTGATGTCCTGAATGACGCTGATGTAATATTTGGTTTCATTTTTACCTTCCTCCAACAGAGGCGATACGGTAAGATTCGCCCAGATTATTGATCCGTCTTTCTTTATATAACGCTTCTCCAAAGAAAATTCACTAAAGTTCCCCTCATTAAATTGTTTTAAATAGCTTTTAGATTTGCTAATATCATCAGGATAGGTAATACTAAAGATATCCTTTGTTTTGAGCTCATCAGAAGTAAAACCAAGCAATTGACATAATTTATTGTTGACATGTCTAAAACTGGTTGTATCCATATCGATAATTGCAACACCAACTGCGGATTGATCAAAAATCGTTCGGAAACGTTCTTCGCTTCTTTTTATTGTAGAAAATGCATTAGCCAATGATTGAATCATCTGGTTCAATGCTTTGGTAATCTGAGCCGTTTCTAATGTATTTTTCAATTTATTTACAGGCTGATGCACATCAAACGACTTGCTATCGATGACGTCGTCCATATTAGAATAATTATTCCGGGAAATTTCCGCTTCATGACCAATGTCTATATCAATGGATTTGATCTTCTGTAAAATTACATTCAGCGGATGCGTGATTCGGCGAATCATATAATAAATGCTGCCAAATAGAATAACACTGAAAAGTACAAAAAAGAACAGTAATGTGTTTTTACTGCTTTTCTCGATGGTGTTTACTCTTTGCATAGCCTTTGCTGAAATTTGAAAACTTTTATCAGCGATAGATTTTGTATTGATATGCATTTCCGACAACATCCACTCTTCCTGTTGATCCAGTTGCTTTAATGCTTCCTCGGTTAAACCGGCCTTATTGATCCTTTTTTCTTTTAAGGCGCTGTACCGATGAAAAATACTTTCCAAAGAACTGAGCTCCTCTTCCAGGCCGGCAAATGCACCGTTATGTTGTTCAACCAAAGTCTTTACGCTATCGAAGGTGATATGCCACTGTTTGGAAATGCGCTTGTAATCATATATCGACCACTCATTAGTCAGAATCACCAGATCCGTTATTTGCTGGGTAATCTGGTCGGTTAATTTTTTTCGGTGCTGTTCTTCCGCCTGCTGGCGGTAAAACATCAATTGAATAGCGATGATGGCAATCCATAATAATGCAATGATAATCGCATGACGGTAGAGTAAGGCTTTAACGGACATAAGAATCACCTTATAATGGTTACAGAGTTGGGTTTTAATGCGCTCAAGGCGTCAGCATGGATGATATCCAAAAAATTGGGCAAATCTGTCTGCTCCACATAATCCCGGTCTATGAGCCAGCGCGCCTGTCGTTCCAATTCGATCAACAAACTTTGACGAAGAGACAGGTTGAAATGCATGTTAATAAATCGCTGCCGGATGATTTCCGGATCAACATTAGCCACACGGCTGTGCAACCGTAAGGCCTCGTCGGGGTTTTGCTTCACGAATGAAATGCCTTTTTGTACAGCGGTAAGGAAAGCAATCATCGTGCTCTGATTGTGCTCTGCAAAGGATTGACTGGTTACAAATAACCAGGACGGATGGACCAGTTTCTCGCTTTTAAATATCACACCGTCCGACCCCAGTTTTCTTTTTGCCTCAGGAATATACGGGACCCACGAAAACATGGCGTCGATTTTGCCGGCGGCAATGGCTTCTACCAGCGCCGGGCCTTTCATATAAATTGGATGCAATTCATCAGGCAAAAGATTATGGGATATCAGAAAAGAATACATGAAAAACTCACCGGACGTGCCCCGGGTTACGCCGATTGTTTTGCCCTGCAATTCTTCAGGTCTGGTAATGCCGCTGCTTTTTCGGGCAATCATGGAATGAAATTTGTTATGATCCAAAACCGCAACAATGGTGAAATCGGTACGGGTAAAACTTTGCAATACAACGGGAGTCGCCATAATGGTTGCCATTTCTACCTCACCATCAAGCAGAGCCTGAAGCGCTGATTTTCCATCCGGATATATTTTGAGGTCGAGATTTAAACCCTCCTGCTGAAAATAGGCTTTACTTTTGGCAACATGTACGGGGGCTTCCAGGGGCAACCGGCCGGAGCCATATTTCAATTGGATCATAGTCTGTAGTTCATTTCTGTCCTGCTTTACATTCAAAAATATGATTATAGCAACGATCACTAAGATCAGAACAAAAAATCCAATTATGGCAAACCCTTTAGGTTGTCTCATATTTTAACCATGTGATACATTAATCAATCGTAAATGTTTTATACCTATTCCTGTTTTATCGACAGAAGGGCACTGATAGTTTAATCAAAAGTAAACAGAGTCGTGTTGGGTTACAAATGATTTTGTAATCGTACATCTATCCATAAATACATTACTCCAGTAATACTGAACGAACCGGATTTCGATTTAGGTATGTAATGTATCCAATTCCTTGAAGCACAAATAAAAATCTTTTCGATTATTGAATGATACTATAATTGGAAAGTATCATGTAACCTCCTGCAAATGCAATCATCTAAATTTTTGATTTTAAACTCAATATATCGGGAGGCTTTACAATGAAAAAGATGATTTTAGTTTTATTCCTTACCTTGTTACCCCTTATTTTTGTGCAGGCTCAGGAAGTTAAAGAGACGCCATTGGGGTTCAGCAAAATCGTTGATATGTCCTTTGATGAAGCTTTAACTACGGTCAAAGCCGAATTTAAAAAAGAAGGATTTGGCGTACTCACGGAAGTGGATGTGCAGGCAACCATGAAAAAAAAGATGAAAACCAATTTCAGACCCTATCACA
>WJIP01000307.1 GCA_014730185.1 Caldithrix sp.
AGCAACTATATTTTCTATCTGTTGAATTTTACTGGCACCGATCAAAGCCGATGTTGTTTCCGGCAATCGTAAAACCCAGGCAATTGCCATTTGAGCAAGAGATTGACCACGGTTTTGGGCTAGGACATTCAATTGTTGAATTTGTTGCAGACGTTTGTCTGTTAACTGATCTTGTTTCAAAAAGCTGTGTTCCTTGGCCATGCGTGAATCCGACGGAATACCCTGCAAATACTTGTCGGTAAGCAGTCCCTGAGCCAATGGTGAAAAGACGATACATCCCATGCCTTCTTCATCCAGCACTCCGGTCAGCTTATCTTCAATCCAACGGGACAACATATTATACTTGGGTTGATGGATCAGCAGTGGGGTTCCCATATTCCGCATAATTTCCGCGGCTTTTTGGGTTTGTACGGCGTCATAGGATGAAATACCGGCATACAAAGCCCGGCCGCTGCGCACAATGTAATCCAAAGCACCCATGGTCTCTTCCAGCGGCGTTTCAGGGTCGGGGCGATGATGATAAAATACATCCACATAATCCAAACCCATTCGTTTAAGGCTCTGATCCAGGCTAGCAATCAAATATTTACGCGACCCCCAGTCGCCGTAAGGCCCCGGCCACATGTCCCAGCCCGCTTTCGTAGAAATGATCAATTCATCGCGAAACTGCTGCAGGTCTTTACTTAATATGCGGCCAAAAGTTTCTTCCGCTGATCCGGGAGGCGGGCCGTAATTATTGGCCAGATCAAAGTGCGTAATACCCAGATCAAATGCCCGTCGAACTATAGCTCTGCCGTTTTCAAAGACGTCTACACTACCAAAATTATGCCAGAGTCCCAGTGAAATGGGTGGCAGTTTAAGTCCGCTGTGACCGCAACGATTATAATCCATCCATTTATAACGGTTATTATCGGGAATATAACTCATAATAATTGACCTTGGTTAGAAATTAGAGTACAATGCCGTTATTAAACACCTGATTCTGAACAACCCTTTATGCTCGCCTTTTGGCCAGCGAAATACCCATGAACAATGCGCCACCGAATACGGCCCCTTCCAAGGCGGCCAGAATAATTCGGGATAGAATACCAAATGTTTTTTGGCCAAATAATGCTGCTAAGGTTTCCAAATGAATTTGGGATTCAGCAAAGGATTTGGCGATTGTTTCAATAGAACCACTGAAAAGATTGCCTTGTGTTAATGTTAAAATGATAGCGGACGCCATGCCTCCGATTGCCGCCCCCAGCGTAATAGAAAGTATGGATTGCCCCTTAAATACATATTCAGCAACAACGGCTCCTAAGGTGACACCAAATCCAATTAAAGCCCCTTCAGCTGCTCCGGCAAATCCGGTTAACTCATGGCCGGACAACGCTCGAAAAGTATCGACTCCCAATATATTTAATAGGGCACCGATGGCGGAACCACCCGCTAAACCGCCGATTACCGACCACCAGTGACTATGCCGATAGGTGATTTGTTCAATGGTCACCAAGCCAAGCGCAATTCCCAAAGCTCCGAATATACCGGCTATAAAGCCCAGATTAATTAAAACAAGGGCGATGGGTAAAGCATCCATGCCACCCGTTTGATGAAAAAAAGCAAGCGCAATCCCTAAAAACAAACCGATACCGATACCGGCTAATCCTCCGCCTATTGTACCGCCAATAGTTTGTTTAATGATCGCATCTCTTTCTCGCCGTAAACGTACCCACATAAGACCGGAAATGACCAAAATTATTATAATGAGTGGCAGGCGGGTCAGTGTTATGAGTTTTTTTTCATGATCGCGAATGAATGCCATGCTTATAGCCCGCCTGATAACACCGGCTTTGTCTTTACCATATTTGCGGGCAATTATCGTTTCAGCTTTACCCGGAAAATGTGTAGCGATTATTATGCTGGCTGCTTTACGTACAAGCAGGTCATCATCCCAAAGCGCATGATGTAGTAATAAATCCAGGTATTTCCTCACCAATGGCTCAGTAAAAGCTGCGGCAGCCGTTTCGCGTACACGGGGTTCCTCACTTTTCAGATATTCGGGTAATATGAACTCAGCGGACGGACATTGTTCGATGAGCCACTGGGGTATCGTCATCTGACGGTTAAGCATGCTTTTTATTAATACCGTTGCTTCCTCATCCGTTAAGGCTAGTTGTTCTCTAAAAGGGAGCATTAACTGAATAGCATCGGTATCCATCAGTAACTGATGGAAACGAAAGTTTTCCACTCCTCTTTGAATGACTGCCCGCGCCCGGCGTAAATTCAAGTCTTCGGGAGATAACCAACGCGCAACCTCATCTATCAGAAAATCATGAGTGAGTTCAATCCAACGATCACCTTGCTGTCTGCGGAAACGAATAATACGGGCAGCACTTAAATCTTCTAATATCCTTTCAATAATTTCATCCGGTAGTTTATCCTCATTTTGCATACGTGTTTTTAGATACGATACCCGCAGGACCAGACGCTTCTTGTCGGCTGATATCAAACTTGTCAAGATTTGCTTCACCGGCTCAATTTCATCTTTCCTCAGTCGATGTAAAACACGTTCCAGGTATTGGGCAACGATATGTTGTGCGCCTCCCAGCTTTTTATAATCTTCCAGGCTAATACCGTAAAATTCACCGCGACCGTCGTAGATAGCATCACAAATGATCTGTAATTGAGGTGGATCAACTCCATCATCTTCAATAATATCATTAATAATTTTATTGGTTAATTCAGACTGTAGGTGGCAGCCGACTTTTTTCGCCGGTTCGGAAATAGCTCTGCAGGCTTGATTGGGATTTAATCGTTGCAATCTGAATTCATGATGAAAAATTTGCGGTATTATGTGTTTAAACCGGCTCATTTCCGCAAGCATATCTTCCCGTAATACAAAAACAAGATGGATATTACTATAGTCGTTTTGAAATAATTGGATTAATGCTTCCTCGAAATTTATTTGTTTGTCTTTATCCAAGAGTGAAAAATAGTCTTCAAACTGGTCAAAGATTATAACTATGGGTTGGTTTAACTTTTGAATATTACTTAAGATAGGCTGCAACAAAGGCATTTGAGTCTCTTTGATCTCGTTAGGTAGAATTGCATTCATAGTGTCGAGAAGTTCATTGAGAGGGTCATTGTAACTACGCAATACTCTACCAATACCCCCCTTTTGTTTGATGGCTGGCATTAATCCGGCCCGAACGATTGAACTTTTTCCCACTCCGGATCGGCCATGAATAATAAAAGTGGGATGCGCCTGGATTTTTGAAATAAGAAGTCGAATTTCTTCTTCCCGGCCAAAAAACAAATCCGCATCGTCTTCGGTGTAATAATCCAAAAACTTGTAAGGCCGGCGCTCTTGATATTCAGAGGCTGCAACCGATTGCTTATCTATAAAAACCGGTTGAGTATCGGCAATAAAAATAAACCCACGCTTAGGAAGCGTTTGAATGAACTGTGGATGGGTAGCATTATCATTTAGTACCCTGCGAATTTCTTTGATGCCCTGACTCAGGGCTGTGTCGCTTACAATCACATTGCCCCAGACTTTCTCAAAAATAAACTGCCTGGTAAGCAGATGGCCCCGGTGTTCAATTAATAAAATTAATAGGTTTAGATACTTATCGCTTATAGGCAGGCGCTGGTTGTTTTTTAAAAGTTGGTGGTTTATGATGTCTACAAAAAAATCAAAAAACTTATAACCGGATAATTCTTCGCTCACAGTCAATATCTCAAATAAATCTCAAATCTTACTCAAGTTTTCATATTTAACTATTTTATTTTAGTTTAATCAATTTTGGTCGAAATGTAAACTACTTATGATTTGTGCGAATTGTTTGCACCATGCATATCACAAAATCTCTTCAGGAGGAGTATTTGTATGTCCAGTAAGATGACGCAAGAGGGATTGCATGTTGCGTTTATAATGGATGGCAACGGCAGATGGGCAAATTTCCGGAACAAAGCACGCTATTTCGGGCATCGTGCCGGTGCAGAAGCCCTAAGGCATATTGTAGAAGTGGCGCCCCATCATAAAATCCATACACTAACGGCCTACGCATTTTCTTCAGATAACTGGGGAAGGCCGCAAAAAGAAGTTTCAACGCTTATGAAACTCTTTTCCTCCTATCTGAGATCGGAGACCAGGCGATTAAGAGAAAATGATGTAAAACTTTCGTTTATTGGTCGCCGTGACCGCTTCTCAAAATCTATCGTTAGGTCTATGGAAGCAGCAGAGCAGGAAACTTATAATGGTAAACTGTTACATTTTCGACTGGCTACCGATTATTCAGCCCGGGAGGCCATTTTACATACAGCCGAAAAGTTGAAGGCTGATCCAAAAATTAACCGGGACAACTTTCATTATTTGCTCACACAGAGTAATGGTACAGTAGTTCCCGATGTGGACTTGCTTGTACGAACCGGGGGAGAGCAACGGCTTAGCGATTTCCTTTTATGGGAATGTGCATATGCTGAACTGTTCTTTACGGATGTGATGTGGCCGGACTTTAGAGAGGAACATCTACAGGAAGCACTTAATTCCTATTATTCAAGAGAAAGACGCTTTGGACGTATACCGCAAAATGCGAATACAGGCTGAGGATTAAAAATACAGTTCATATTGCACGTTCGCTCCCCCAAATCCCCAATAACTGATCACATGACTCAATGAAAATTGCACCCGTGATTTTTTGCTAAAGTGGTAGTTCCAACCCAGTTTTATTTTTTCGGTATATGTTTCATGCTTGGCGTTTGGTATTAAAGCGGCATTGTTGTAATCCCAATTGATAGTTGTACCCATATATGCCAATTCCACGGCGCTGTGTTTTCCATAGCGGTAATCTAAATAGACAGCGGGAAGTATTTCCCTTCTTTCTATTTGTAAATGTTCGTCAGCGTCGGCATTGGAAGATTGTTTAATGCAATGCAATGCAGTCCGTAGATACCATCGGTTATTCAACGGCGTCAAATATTTTAAACTGTAAAATGCGATAGCATTGCGATACGAATAGTTTTTATTAATCTCAGTATAGGATTTACCCTCTTCAAAATGATATTTATTGTATCCTAATTGTAAAAAAGTATTCCTATCAAAATGGTAATATAGCTTAATAATTTGCCTGGTTATTTGTTGATTATGCATTCTTAGATCAGGTGATTTAATCAAATCCGGAAATTTCCTTTTGAAACCGGGATTGTAGATGCCGCTTGAGAAAAAGGTAAATGACCCATTTTTGTAGCGCATCAGCCAATAAATGCCTTTTGCATCTTGTTGTGTTATGCCGCCCCGGTCATTTTTGGCCTGGTAAATGAAATCATTCCAATCGAGTGCCACTTTTACATATTGCGTGCGGTCATCATTGGTCAGTATAAACCCAGAACGAAAATCGATGGCTTCTTTGTCAAACGAAGGGTTGAAATGTAGAAAAGTGGATAGGTTTTTATAGATTCGCCGTTCTAAACCCATGTAAATGAACTGTTCGGGCTTGTTCGGATATTGGCTTTCATGCCAGTAGTAATTGAGATGAAAATGCCAGTCGGAGTTAAGCTGTTGATTGACAATCAAATCCAGTTTGCTTAATAAATCATTCTTTTCAACACTACCGAATGATAATCGCAATCCATTAGAATTTATCCGTTTTGCTTGCCAGCGATAATTCCACGCCTCGTTTAATGCATAATTTGCCCTGGCATGCAAGAATAGTAATTTATTCTGGTAGGTTTTTGTATAGGTTTTATCAGATGCATTCTGAGCAAGCGCTGTGCAGGTAGCGACCAATAGGATTATAAATTTGTACATATTATAAACCGATCTAGCATTTCAATCAAATATTCCCTTCATTATTTATATTTTAAGCATAATAGTTCAGCATAACAAACATATCAATACACTCGCTTGTGATTTTAACATATAATCCATTAAAAGTGAACTTATGATTCATTAAATCAACATAAAAGGGGTGCTCATCTCTAATATGACTCATTGTTGTTTTTGAATGAAAAAAACACAAAAAACCTCATTTTTTATTTGTTATTTGCTGTTTTTTTTTTATTTTTTAAGTGTAACTTTTTTATTCTGCTGTATATATAACTTACCAACTTAATGGCAGGAGGTATTATGTCACGAGGAACTGTTAACAAAGCTATTATTATTGGCAGGCTGGGTGCTGATCCGGAAATGCGTTATGCACCCAGTGGAACAGCTGTTGCAAATTTCAGAGTGGCTACCAACTCCAGAACCAAGGATCAGGAGGGGAATTGGACGGATAACACTGAATGGCATTCTGTCGTCGCCTTCGGAAAAACAGCCGAGATAGCCGGAGAATACCTGAAGAAGGGCAAACTCGTCTATCTGGAAGGCCGTTTACAGACCCGAAACTGGGAAGATCAAAATGGTGTCAAGCATTATCGTACAGAGATTATAACAGAAAATCTGCAGTTCCTTGGCTCCAAAGATCAGGGTGACGGACAGCAGGCCAGCTCAAGTCAACAGGAACAAAAGGCTTCCGGTGAGCAGAGTTCGGCGGAACAGGAGAATCCGGAAAATGAGGATGACCTTCCCTTCTAACTAATTATTGGCATAGGAAGTGCCATTTTCTTCTATTAAGTTTTTGTATTGCATGTTAAAAACTTTTAAATTATCCCTTCTTGCACAAAACTACATTATCATATATTGAATGGTAATCTAAATGAATGCAACAAAAGAACGTTTAATTGGGGCCGCGAAACAGGCCAGAAAATTTTCACAAGCGAAATATTCCCGTTTCAAAGTAGGAGCAGCTCTGTTAACAAATGATAACACAATCATCACAGGTTGTAACGTGGAAAGCAGCTCCTACGGTTTAACGATTTGTGCCGAACGCGTAGCTTTAACCAAAGCTCTCTCAGAAGGTTATAATCAGTTTACATCCATTACCATTTTTGCCAAGGATGGACATTTTATTTCACCTTGCGGGGCCTGCAGGCAGCTACTGTTTGACTATGCCCCGGATATACAGGTTATAATGACGGACGGGCACGAAGTGAAGGAATATCCTCTTAAAGAACTGCTCCCGTTGGCATTTGACGACTCAAATATGGACTAATACATGAATAAAGGCGTTTTAATTGGTATTGCAGGAGCTTCAGCCTCCGGTAAAACATTAGTAGCAAAAACAATAATGGAAAAATTAGGCAGTACGGAAGCGGTTATGATTCAGGAAGATTCCTACTATAAAGACCTGTCCGATATACCTTTATCCGAACGATCCGGTAAAAATTTTGACCATCCCGATGCTTTTGATCATGACCTGCTCGTTGAGCACATGAAGCATTTGATACAGGGCAAGTCCATATCACATCCTATTTATGATTATAAAACCCACAGCCGAAAACCGGAATCTAAAACGGTGGGCCCTCATCGTTTGATAATCCTGGAGGGCATTCTAATATTGAGCGTACCCCAACTACGCGAAATAATGGATATCCGGGTATTTATAGACACAGCACCCGATATTTGCTTTATACGCCGGTTGCAAAGGGATATAAAAGAACGCGGGCGTACTGTCGAATCCGTAATAGAGCAGTATAACGGAACCGTTCGTCCTATGTATTTTCAGTTCATTGAACCTTCTAAGCGGACAGCTCATATTATCATTCCCAGAGGTGGAAAAAATCTTGTGGCTATTGATATATTAACGGCAAAAATCGAAAGCTTGCTACGTTCAGAATAAAAGGAATTTGTAGATTTATTATGATGCATGTGATAAAAAATCATACCGGTTGGATCGAAGTCATTTGCGGTAGTATGTTCAGCGGTAAAACGGAGGAGCTTATCCGGAGGCTTAAAAGAGCCTTAATCGCTCGTCAAAAAGTTGCCATATTTAAACCAAAAATCGATAACCGTTATAGTAAAAATGAAATCGTTTCCCATGATTTAAAAAAGATAAAAGCTCGGGTCGTTGAAAAACCAGCAGAAATTTTGAACCAGGCATTGGAATCTCATGTGGTGGGAATCGACGAAGCGCAATTTTTTGATGAGAATCTTGTGGGTATTTGTCAAACCCTGGCCAACATGGGCAAAAGAGTCATTGTAACGGGGCTGGATCAGGACTATCAGGGCAAGCCGTTTGGACCTATTCCCAATTTATTAGCCGTTGCCGAACACATCGACAAAATGCACGCCATTTGTGTAATTTGTGGAAATCCCGCCAATTTTACATATCGTAAAACCGAAGAAAAAGAGAAGGTGGTTGTTGGTGCTTCGGATATTTATGAAGCACGATGCCGGAATTGTTACGTTCCACCAGAGGAAAATGAAAGAGAGAAAGAGTAATTATGGTTGATATCTTATTTGGTATATTGGGTCTGATTATTCTCGTTGCTATTGCTTTCCTTTTTTCCAATAATAAATCGAATGTCAAGTGGACCCAAGTGGCTTTGGGCATCGGATTGCAACTCATCTTTGCGGTTTTTGTAATTCTGACGCCCTGGGGAGCACAAGTATTCGATGCCATCGGAAATTTCTTTGTCAAGATTATTTCCTTTACAAATGAAGGTTCGGAATTTGTATTTGGCGTTCTTGCCGATCAAAATCAGTTTGGTAAAGCTTTTCCCCCAGAAATGGAGGCCAGGGGTATAGGATTCCTTTTCGCCTTTCAGGTTTTACCGACCATAATCTTCTTTTCATCACTCATGGGTGTCTTATACCATCTTGGATTGATGCAACGGCTTGTGCAGGGAATGGCCTGGGTTATGCAAAAGGTTTTAAAAATTAGTGGAGCGGAGTCGATTTCGGTGGCGGCCAATGTGTTTATCGGTCAAACCGAAGCGCCTTTGGTGGTACGGCCTTACGTTAAATCCATGACCCAGTCGGAATTACTTACCCTGATGGTTGGAGGTATGGCCACCATCGCCGGCGGGGTTTTGGCCGCGTATGTAGGGCTGCTGGGCGGTGGCGATCCCGCACAACAATTGTATTATGCTAAACATCTGCTTTCGGCCAGTATTATGGCGGCTCCGGCAACAATTGTCATTGCTAAAATCTTATCGCCTGAAAGAGAAAAATCGTTAACCATGGGCGAGGTTAAGGTTAAAGTGGAAAAAACGGCGTCCAATGTTATAGAAGCTGCGGCGACGGGGGCCGCTGATGGCCTGAAACTGGCCCTTAATGTGGCCGGAATGTTGTTGGCATTTATTGCTTTAATCGCCATGATTAATTGGATTTTGCAGGGTGTTTTAACGGATTTAATGGGTATTACCACTGCCGACGGTCAGGCAATCACACTGGAACTGATACTGGGGTATGTACTCAGCCCCATTGCCTATATTATCGGGGTTCCATGGCAGGATGCCACACAGGTGGGCTCTCTCATTGGTCAGAAAATCGTATTAAATGAATTTATAGCTTATCTCAATTTATCTCAACTTATACCGACGGGTGTATTGAGTGAAAAAGCCGTTATTATATCCACGTATGCTTTATGCGGTTTTGCCAACTTCTCGTCCATAGCCATCCAGATAGGCGGCATTGGCGGTATCGCACCTACGAGACGAAGCGATCTAGCCAAATTTGGTTTAAGAGCCGTACTTGGTGGTTCACTGGCTACTTTTATGACAGCGACAATCGCCGGAGTGCTGACCTCATTTCTGTAATTGTAAATATCAAGTTGGAGATGATATATGAAAACTTTTTTTAAATGGCTGGCTGGTGTCTTCACTGCTTTAATACTTTTTGTCTTGGTAATATTTCTGATCATCATGGCCATCATTGATACTGAACCGGAAATTCGTGACAATTCTTATGTGGCGATTCAACTAAGCGGATCATTGCCGGAATATATACCTCCTGACCCCCTTTCCGATGCTCTTACCCCGCCGCCAATGGATTTAAAGAAAGTAAGGGATGTGCTGGAAAAAGCCAGCGTGGATGACCGGATAAATGGGGTGGTATTGGAAATCGGATTTTTACAAACCGGGTTTGGTACGTTGCAGGAATTGACCCATTTGATACAGCATTTCAAGGAAAGCGGAAAACCAATCTATGCATATCTGGATACGGAGATTACTTTTACAGCCGATTATTATGTCGCCAGCGCATGCGACTCTGTTTTTATGCCCCCATCTTCTAATCTATTCATAACCGGGGTGAGTTCCGAGGTAACGTTTTATAAAGATTTTTTTAAAAAAATCGGGGTGGAAGCGGAATTTTTACACGTAGGGCAGTATAAAAATGCCCCGGATACCTACACCCGCTCCGATATGAGTGATGCGCACAGGCTGGTCCTTAATAACTTATTGGATCAATATTATACTGAGATTTTGGCTACTATTGCCGAAAATCGCGGTATTCAATATAAAACGGTGGAAAAGATTGTTAACAAGCAGGCCGGAATGACCGGCAATGAAGCAAGTTTAAACGGATTGGTTGATGCTAACCTGTTTCTCTCCGATATAGAGGATAAGCTTAAATCTAAAAACCGTCATCCCCATCGTCTTTCTGCAAGTGATTACGCAATTATACCGGCCAGCTCCTTAAAGATTCGCAATAAATCACGTATTGATGTGATACATGTTTCAGGTATGATTGCCAGTGGATCGAATAGCGATGACCCTGTCTTGGGTCAGATGGCCGGCTCGGGATCCATTGTAAATTATCTGGAACGCTCGGCTCAGTCCTCGGTGACTAAAGCCATCGTATTACGTATCGATAGTCCGGGGGGATCCGCAGGTGCCAGCGAGCAAATTTGGGAGGCCATTCGCAAAGCTGCCAAAAAGAAACCGGTTATCGCTTCTATCTCGGATTACGGAGCTTCCGGAGCCTATTACATCGCCATGGCTGCGGACTCAATTATTGCAACCAAATCAAGTCTGGTCGGCTCAATTGGCATCTTCGCCGGAAAATTCAATATCAGTGGCTTATACGAAAAACTCGGACTTCATTCAGAAGCGATTAAACGCGGCCGGCATGCTGATATTTTTTCCTTGAAAAAATCGTGGACCAGGGAAGATAAAAAGATCATTAAAAATCTTATTACCGATTTTTATAAAGACTTTGTAGCCAAGGTTGCCGATAGCCGTCAGCTATCATTTGAAGAAGCTGAGGCTTTAGCCCAGGGGCGGGTATGGACCGGCGCTGAGGCCGAAGGTAATGATTTGATCGATGCCCACGGATTCTTCTATACGGCGGTTGAAGCCGCCAAACAAAAAGCGGGAATAACGGACGATACCTCCGTACGTCTGGTTTATTATCCACGGGAAAAATCGTTGTTCAGTTCCATGTTCAAAGCTGCACAGGCGCAGATTACACTCATTAATGATATCAAAACGTTGAATGTTGAACGTGTGGAAAAAAGCATACACCGTCTGCAAAATAAACCTATGGCTTTGTTACCCTTTCAATTAGACTGGCAATAGGAATCGAGGTTTTATGGCAGCAAACAGGACACAAGTAAATAGAGCTGTCGAATTTATTCGGACAAAGACTCAATTGGAACCGAGGGCGGGTATAATTCTTGGCAGTGGACTGGGAACATTTGCCGATGAACTTTCTGATAAGGTAAAGATTGCCACGAGTTCGATTCCTGAATATCCTGAATCGACCGTGTCCGGGCATAAAGGTTACCTGGTTTTCGGTTATCACAAGACTGTACCTGTTTTGGCCGTTCAGGGTCGTACACACTTTTACGAAGGGTATCCAATTCAGAAGGTCAGTTTTGTCGTTCGATTAATGGAAGCACTGGGGATTCGGTTGTTGGTTGTAACCAATGCAGCCGGTGGTGTTAATTCAACATTTGAACCCGGTGATTTAATGCTCATAACCGATCATGTTAATTTTTTATTTCAAAATCCATTAATTGGTCCGGTTGAAAATGATGGCCCACGATTCCCCGATATGTCCGATGCTTATACGTGCAAATTTTTTGACCGGCTGGAGCACATCGCTTTGGAGGAGGGTATTAAGTTAAAAAAAGGCGTTTTATGGGCATCGGGCGGGCCCACTTACGAAACTCGGGCGGAGGTACAGATGGCTAAACGCTTCGGGGCCGATGCCGCCAGTATGTCTACCGTGCCTGAGGTAATAACGGCAGTGCAAAGCGGAATGCAGGTTATTGGAATTTCCTGTATCACGAATTTGGCTACCGGAATTAGTTCTGAAAAACTATCTCATGATGAAGTTAAGGAAACAGCTGACCGGGTACGATCGAAATTTACCCGGTTTGTAAAAGCTATCATCGAGAAACTGATCGCCGCTGAAATAAAGTAAACATCACTGCAGTTCGTAAGCCGTGCTGAGCATGTTGCTGTTTATATTTATATTATAACTCAAATTCGTGATTAATACCACAGCTTTACCCGTCCGTGGGCATAATATTATTTTTTAGTTGAATTAAACGCATTTTTATGCAAAATTACAGTTTGCGCATTGAAATAAAAGATTTCTTTATTAAGTTAAATGCGTGTTAGTTATATTACTATTTTTAACCGGAGATAATCGTTATGATTAGGCCAACCCGTTTTATGTATATTTTCCTTATTTTTTTTATTTGGTTCAATAAAGGGACTGCACAAAATGGAGATTTCACTATCAACTTAAATCTATATAATGTGGAAGCTCTTAATGCCCTTTATTTATCCGACCTCGATTTGTTTCAACAGGGTTTAGAGGGAGGTGGCCAGGAAATTTTTAGTTTGCAGATTGTTAAAAACACCGGTGATGCCTTTCCTCAGACCCGCATGATTATCGATATTAGTAGAGATGGGCAAAGTTTGGTCAACTGGGAATCTAATATATTCAGAATACCGGGTGATCCGGCAGGGACCATTTACCAGACTGATAATCTGGAATTATCTAATAATATGTTTGCCTTTTCTCAGGATGATCCTCAATCGACCGTACGCTTCATCGAGACCAAGCTCAATGACGAAATTGAGGATCTTAAACAAAAAGTTTTGGCTTCCGGTAAGGTGCCCACCGGCCAATATCTGCTACAGGTGTCTATGTTCAACCTGCAGGCTGGTAGCGAGCCCATTGCGCAGAATGAAATTGTATTGTTGAATGCCATCAATCCTTCTTACGTACAGTTAATTTATCCGGGTTCGGAAGCCGGATTTGGAACACCCGATCAAGTTTATACCCAGTACCCGGTATTCCAGTGGGCAGGGAATGGCGAGGAATATCAGGTTGCCGTGTTCGAGAAACGGTCCGCTTTGCAATCGTTTGATGACATCATCAACAGCCAGCCCAATTGGGAATCGAACAGATTGATGCAGGGCACGCAAAATATTCAATATCCGCAAGCCGGTAATGTTATCCCCCTTGAATATGGTAATACTTATTACTGGATGGTGCGAATGTTTAATGAAACATCAACGGGAGAAGAGACGATACAAAGTGAAATCTGGCAGTTTAGACTCATTAATCCGGCCAATATTGGAGACCAACCCAATAAGATGGCTGCCCGGGAACTGATGCAATTTTTAGAGAATGTGTTGCCGGATATGCCTGCTTCGGTAAAAGAACTGCTGAGCAATGGATCTCTGCAATCGATTAATCACAATGGTCAGAAAATTTCAAGAGAAGAATTGTACCGCATTCTTAAAGGATATCGCGGTAAAGATGTTGAAGTTTACGACATTATCTATAATGAAAATAAATAGCCGGGAGCACCAATGAAACGATATATACTTATTTCTATCATCCTTGCCCTTGCTTTATCGGTTCAGTTGAGTATAGCGGCCAAGCCCATTGCGGTAATCATCAAGGCCAAAGGAGAATCGTCAATTGATCGTAGTTCCGAATCCAAAAAACAAACGATTAAGCTGGGCATGCGTTTATTCCATGGGGATAAAATTCAGACGGGTAAAAAGGGTTTTGTTGCCCTGAAATTTGTGGATGACGGCAGCCTGGTACGTGTAAGATCTAATTCTTCTCTTAGCATAGAAGGAGAAGAGGAAGAAAAAAGTATTGTTAAAAATATTCTGATGGAATTTGGCAGTATATTCAGCAGAATTACCAAAAAACGATCCGAGTTTAGAGTTACGACGCCCACATCCGTGGCATCCGTAAAAGGTACGGCATTCTGGACGGTTCAGGAATTCAAAGGCGCTACCCGTTATTTCGGAGAGGAAGGTGTTGTAGAAATCAGCAACGAAAGCGGAAGTGCACTTCTAAAAGAAGGTGAAACCGGCATTGTTACATCCAGTAACAGCAAACCTATTGTACGAAAGACACAGCCCGGGGAGAAACCGAAAAAAAGCGCGGATGATTCCTCAATCGATGAATTTCAGTTTGAGATTGAGGATGAAGAGGGCAACACTCAGGATCTGAAATTTAAAGTTAAAGAAAAAACGAATTGATCGTTATTCATTGGAGGCAATTGTGAATTTTAATCGTCACATTTGGCTGATAACGGTTTTGCTGATTCTTTTGGGCGGCGCCTTATTTGCGGTCCCTGTTCAAGAACAATTGTATCATAAAGGACCACGTAAAATCGTATCCGGACAAAAGGCCGTAGTTCAGCTGGATAATTTTATCAAAAATATACCGGTTTACAGCGCAACACTTTTTTATCGTATGGCCGGAGAACATGAATATAAACATAAACAAATGATTGATAAGGGCACATCTCTTAATGCCGAAATCACGCCCGCAAGATCCGAAGGGATTTTGGAATATTATATTGCTTACAGCGATGGTTTTGGCAAAACCGGTTTTCTGCCATCTTCGGAACCAAGGTATAACCCGTTTACGGCAAAGGTTGTGCCATCCGCTTCTGCTCAAACAACCGCGCCGGAAATAATATTATTATCTCCCCAACCCGGCGAAATCATACCGTCCGATGAATTCTTACTGGCGTTATCCGTTCCCATCTCCGATGAGCTCCTCAGTAGTTATGAATACAGATTAACATTAAATGGTTTGGACGCTACCCGATTTCTGAGCAGAGAGGGCAATTTGTTCACATTGGCCTATAAGACCATTCGCAGCGGATATCACAGAGCTGAATTTCAAATTATTAATGAAAGCGGACAAACAATTGGACAAAAACTGGTGGAATTCCGCATTAGCGGACAACCAACGAGTCAGAAAGGATTTGATTACAATTTAACGGTTTACGGTGATAATCGCTATCAGGATATATCCCAGACATCAGATAACTATAGCCGGGGTGGATTTTACTGGAATAGCAGTTATAAACGTTTGGATATTAACGCTTATGGATTATTCAGCTCCGAACCCACTTATACTGCGCAACCCATAAATCGCGTTGGCGCAGATTTAAGATACAATGTAACTCCCAATACTGCCCTTTACTTAAAAGGTGGTGATGTACGTACGAACTATAATCCCTTGTCATTATGGGAAAGACGTCTCCGGGGCGTGAGCACAGGGCTTTACACAAAATATTTTAACCTGGACGTGACGTATGGACAAACTTTGCAAGCTGTGGAAGGGGAGCAGGAAAATAACACGATAACACAATTTGGTACTTACCAGCAAAACCTATTGGCCATAAGACCGCAGTTTAATTTCGGTAGCCATGTGCAATGGGGATTAAACCTGGTAAACACCAAAGATGATCCCAACTCCGTCGATTATGGTGGCAATCCCAAAGAAGCTTTAGCTGTAGGAAGTACTTTGGAATTAAACTTTGATCAGAGACGTGTGATATTCCAGGGAAGCTTTGAAGCCAGTATGAAAAATGTGGATGCGGTGGGTG
>WJIP01000308.1 GCA_014730185.1 Caldithrix sp.
AACCGTACAGGTTCGTTTACCCGATGATCAACAAACCCATCAAATAAATGTTTTTGTGGATGTGGATCAAATACCGCCGGCGGTGGATACCGTAGCGGTCCTTTCCGATTCCACCCTCCGTGTGCGGTTTAGTGAACCGGTGCTAATGGACCGTTCGCCAAACGGCGCCCTGAACAAAGATAACTATCGGATCAGCGGTAATATCCGAATCGATTCGATCGCCGCTCATACACCGCAGAATGAGGTTACCCTGCATACTTCCCACCATCAGCACGATGTGAATTACGTTATCCAAATCAGTAATATCGCCGATGGCAGCAGTCAGCAAAACATTATGGCTTCCACGGAGTTTACCTACAGCATTTTAACCCGTATACAGGTTGTTTTGCAGGATGGTTTAAACGGTTATAACGGTACGCGGGATAGTCACATTGCCGAATACTTCCCCCAGAATAACATGGGCGGTAACGATCAATTTGAAGCCTGCCGGTTTGGCGGTGATTTAGAGGATGATGATAAATCCTCCCTTATCCGGTTTGATCTGTCGCAAACCCAAATTATCGACAGTAGCCTGGTTAAAGCGGCAGTTGTACTGACCCTGGCCGAAACGCGTAATGGCGCAGCACCCAAAGAACTGGGCGCCTATCGTTTGCTATCATCATGGAAAGAGGGCCTGGGCTCGCATATTGATGGTAATGCTGCCGCCCAGGGCGAAGTTACCTGGCTTAGTGCCTTACACAATATCCGTCAATGGCAAGCACCCGGTGGTGATTTTCATAACCTGCCGGCTGATGTGGTCACCGTCTATTCCACGCCCGGCCAAACCTATGCCTGGGATGTAACCCCTCTGGTGCGTTTCTGGAAGGCACGGGCCGATAGCAATTTCGGGATCATTCTCAGAGAACCACAGCCCTCATCAGCGAACGGTACCAAAACCTTTTATGCCCGGGAGCATACCCAGACCGACTGGCGCCCGAAGCTGGTATTTACCTATAAAGACTCCATAACCTCTGTGCCCTCTCTGGCCGGCGATGGTGCCAAAGTGCCCCAATCCATGCGATTAAAACAAAATTATCCCAATCCTTTTAACGCCACCACGACCATTCGCTTTTCAATTCCCCGGCAAATGTCGGTGACCCTGACCATCTACAACGTTCGAGGTCAAATGGTGGATGTGCCCCTGCATTCGACCCTGAACGCGGGTGCACACCAGGTGCACTGGCAGGCGGACCATTTAAGCAGCGGACTGTATTTTTATCGCCTGAAAACTCCGGATGGGGAGCTGACCCGCCGTTGCCTGTTTATTAAGTAATCCACAAAAATAGGGTTCCTTTACCGAAACAGTACCATTTAAAAAAATATCCGACCAAATGAGTCCACTTTTTTAACACACAGGAATAAAATCGGCTTTAAATGAATTACATATTACCGAATTTGATAATAAAAGTATAAAAACGGAGGAATTATGGCACACACATTGCCGGATTTACCCTATGCACATGATGCACTGGAACCTTATATCGATGCTCAGACCATGGAAATTCACCATGGTAAGCATCATGGCGGTTATGTCAACAAACTGAATGACGCCTTGGAAAAAGAAGCCGCTTTACAAAATCAATCATTGGAAGATTTACTGAAAAAAGTGGGCACTTTACCACAAAGTGTACGTACGGCCGTGCGCAACAACGGCGGCGGGCACTGGAATCATTCGTTTTTCTGGCCGGTGATGACTAAAAACGGCGGTGGGCAGCCGGAAGACGATCTGGCCAAAGCTATCAACGATGCATTTGGGTCTTTCGATCAATTTAAAGAAAAATTTATGTCCACGGCTGCCGGCCGTTTCGGATCCGGCTGGGGCTGGCTGGTTATCAATCCCCAGGGACAGCTGGAACTGGGCTCAACGCCCAACCAGGATAATCCGCTGATGGATGTTTCAGATTTTAAAGGCCGGCCGATTTTAGGAGTGGATGTTTGGGAACACGCTTATTATCTCAAATATCAGAACCGTCGTCCGGACTATCTGGAAGCGTTTTTTAACGTGATCAACTGGGCAGCGGTAAGCGAACATTACGCTAATTTTAAATAATTCGCATAGTGGATGCCTCCAGGGAAGACCCGGTGTACAATGTATACCGGGTCTTCTTTTTTGCTTAAAAAGAAACGCCGCAAGCCAATACTCCGCCTGCAATGGATTTTAAATAGGCTGTTCCAAAGGAACCGCTATGCGGAAGCCCATGCCTGATGTTATCATCAAAACCTCCTTCCAATTCGGATATACCCATGGTAGCTTTTGTGGCCTACAGCCACTATTAGATTTGCTTTAACGTCAACAGCGTAATATGAACCAGGAGACATATAGGTGTCTGACAAATGATTTTTCCATGTCATACCGTTATAAGTAATAATTTCGCCGAAGGCCCCTGCCACAACCATGTTGATCCCATCCCCTCTAATGGCGTGAGAAAAATAGTTGGTTAAATCCGTATCAAATAGTTGCCAAGGTGCAGAGCATTCAATGCAATTCCTTTTAAAGAGCCCATCTCCACCTATGTAGATATGGTGTTTATTAAACCATATCCCATCTAATGCCCATGGAAGACCGGCAGTACTCATATTTATTACCGATTCCCTATCAATTCTAAGTACTTTTATTTCACCGCCCTGGTAAATATTGGAAGCAATGGCAATTATATTCATTGATCCTGATACTGAATCTTTAACACCCCAAATATCACGTATGGATTGGGTAGTCCCGCTCTCAATCCGCTGCCAGGAATTGCCGTTGTAGTGTACAATAGTGCCTTTTCTTCCTGCGAAATAGAGGTTTGACAGGGAAGTGCCCCAAATGTTGTCAACCCCCCCGTCATTTTCATCGAGTATTCCCATATCCCAAAGATGATAAAGCTTCCACTCATTATTTGTAGGCAAATAGGGAAGTCCGCTGGAAAAAATTACTTTTCCATCATCCATAGCAAAAACACCCTTTAAAGGTGCCAGATTAGGTTTGCCGCGATAATCAACATAAATGTATTTCAACTCCCACTCCTGGCCATCCCAATGCACGGCGTTATAGGGCCGGATCCACTTCGTGCTGTCCTCGTTCCATTTGTCCGTCTCTGAAGTGTGAATCTCGCCCACCGCCCAGATGTCGTTCTCATCAATGATGGCCACATCGTACAGCGCACTGCTGCCGCCGCTGTCGGCGCCAAACTCATAAATATCCCATTCAAAATCATGGCTGGTTGTATCCATAGTGGTAATGTCCAGTGTGGTCGCCTTGCCGGCCTGCTGGCCCTCCGCTTCACGATAAGCGGTGTAGCCGTAAGTGGTGGAAGGTTTCAAATCCAGGTCACTTATAATGGTGTCTTGGCTGTTTAACCGTCCGCGGAACACATAATGGGTATCCCGTTTGACCACAAAGCGGTCTTCACTAGTAAGCGGCTGCACCGAAAGCCGCAGCCAGGCCTCGGTAACGCCCACCGATTCGCTTTGCAGTTTAATCGTATACCGATCAAAAGACGTCGTGTTTTTACGGCAGGTATTCAATGATAATGCAATAAAGATCAGCAAAATGATGGATGTACGCATACAACCCTTTCTATTTTATATTTTCTAATACGGCCGCTCAAACCAAAGATACTCTACGACTATGTGTCGGACAAAGGCCGCAAAACGTCACATTTTTAATCATTTTTTTTATTGTTATCCCATATCCCTTGCCTCCCGGTTGGGTGGATAACGATTAACAGACTCATGATGCTCAACGGATTGGCAAATGATTAAATGCAAAACGTGCGCATTGATGCGAAACATAAATTGGATGAAAGTGGAATCCGGTGCAGGTAAAATCATTGAAATGTGCAAATCCATTGGGCTTTGATCGGGCATACAATGAATCCCTTTCAAATATACTATCAAAAAATAATAAGCAAAGGTTAATGATAAAGCTGTGCCGATGCAATGTATTTTGATTGAATTTTTATAAGGTAAAAAGGTAGCATGTACAGCTTGATGATAGCCTCTGACAAAAATAGATATGGTCCCTTTAACCCCATCATATATGGCTGGTTTAGCTAAAACCATCAACTCTGGTCATTACTTCCGGTTGTCTTGCGGAATCCTGTTTTTTGGGTTTACTAAATATTTTCATTATTTAAATAATCTTCTTATATTATCGGTTTTTATTTTATGCGGCTTAGCATACACAGAGGATTTGAGGTGAATCCAAATGGAACGCATTTTTCTCAATTCAAAAATTCATCGCGCTGTCGTTACGGATGCTGATTTAAATTATGAAGGCAGCCTGACCATCGATCCCGATTTAATGGCAGCGGCCAACATTTTACCCTTTGAAAAGGTGGATGTGGTGAACATTAACACCGGTGACCGGCTGAGCACATACGCCATTCAGGGTAAAGCGGGCAGCGGCGATATCTGTTTAAACGGCGGGGCCGCCCGTCTTGGCCAAAAAGGTGATTTAATCATTATCATTAGCTATGTTCATCTTACACCGCAGGAAGTGGATCATCATCAAATTAAAGTCGTGCTCCTTGACGGGCAAAACAAGGTTAAAACTGTGCAAAATCAATCCATTCGATAGCTGAATTCATGCAAACTAAAAAATCGTCATTCAAAACACCATCCTTTATTAAAAATATAAATCAACGCATCCTGCAGACCGTCGACAATTTTAAAATGACCGAGCATACCTTTGTGCTGATCGGTGCGGTGATCATCGGATTGCTGGGGGGCTACGGGGCGGTATTTATCCAATTGGCCATTAAATTTTTCCACAAGGTGTTCTGGCAGGGTGATATCTCGCTGCAAACCCTCATCGCAGCACCCTGGTATTGGAAATTAGCGGTACCCACATTGGGCGGCTTGGCGGTGGGCTTGATCATCCAGTTTTATTCCAAAGAAGCCAAGGGCCACGGAGTACCGGAGGTCATGGAAGCCATTGCCCTGCGTAACGGTATTATTCGGGCCCGGGTGGTCTTGGCCAAACTGTTTTCATCCGCTTTGTATATCGCCGCCGGCGGTTCCGTGGGCCGGGAGGGGCCCGTAATTCAGATCGGGTCGGCCGTGGGTTCCACGCTGGGACAATTTTTTAAAGTGAATCCTAAACGGATGCGCATTTTTGTGGCCTGTGGTGCGGCATCGGGTATTGCCGCCGCTTTTAACGCGCCCGTGGCCGGAGCCCTGTTTGCCGTTGAAATTATTCTTGGTGATTTTGCCGTGGCCCAATTCAGTCCCATTGTGCTGTCTTCCGTGGCCGCTACCGTGGTTTCCCGCCACTACCACGGCGATTTTCCTGCTTTTGTCGTACCCGCGTATCAGCTGGTTTCACCTTTTGAACTGGTTAATTATTTAATTCTGGGCTTTCTGGCCGGACTGGTGGCTCTCTTATTTATCAAAGTGTTGTATGCCTCTGAGGATTATTTTGATAACATGAAGCTGCCTCAATTTGCCAAAGGCGCTCTCGGCGGCATCGGTATCGGTTTAATCGGTCTATATTTCCCCCATATTTTCGGTGTGGGCTACGATACCATGGACATGGCCCTAAGCGGGCAGTTTGTGTGGCATCTAGCTCTGGCCCTGGTGTTCGTTAAGATCATTGCCACATCCATCAGCCTGGGTTCGGGCGGCTCCGGTGGTATTTTTGCACCCTCTCTTTTTCTGGGCGGCATGCTGGGGGTGGCTTTCGGTAATATGGTACACTATCTTTTTCCGGACTGGACGGCAGCCTCCGGTGCTTATGCCCTGGTAGCCATGGGCGGCGTGGTGGGCGCTGCCACCCGGGGACCGATTACCGCCATTCTCATTATTTTTGAAATGACCAGTGATTATAAAATTATTCTGCCCCTGATGATTACCACAATTATTGCCACCTTACTGGCCAACCGGTTACATAAAGAATCGATTTATACCCTGAAACTGGTACGCCGGGGCATCAATCTGTTCGGCGGCCGTGAACTTAATGTATTGCGCTCATTGAGCGTTTCCAGCGTGATCAAGCAAAGCATCGAACTCGTTCATGAAAATACGCCATTCCCCGATATTCTTAAAAAACTTTCCAATACCACACATAACCATGTCTATGTGGTGGATGATCAGCATAAACTGACCGGTGTTATTTCCATGCAGGAAATTCGGCAGACGATTATGGATTATGACACCCTTAAATATTTGCTGATTGCCCGTGATGTGGCTAAGCCCCACGTCATCACCGTTCGGGATTCGGACAATCTGGATAAAGTGATGAAAGCATTCGGTCGAACCGGACTGGAGGAGTTGCCGGTTATTGCCAGTAACGGTGACCAGGAAATCATTGGTACCATATGGCAATCCGATGTTATTGATGTTTATAATCATCAAATTTTTCTGCGGGATATGTCCGGGGAAATGGGCCAGAGTTTACGCAGCCTGACCCGGGAAAAGACGGTGCATGTGGTGGATCAGTACCATCTTAACGAAGAAGAAGCTCCGGCCGCTTGTATCGGGCAATCCATCAAAGAAATCGACCTCAGGAACCGCTTTAATCTTGAAATTTTACTGATTAACCGCCAGTTCCGGGAAGCCAATCAATACAAAAGAAAATATATTCAACCCAAACCCGATCTTGTCATCAATATGAATGATACCTTACTTGTTTTTGGAAAGGAGAAGGATATCAAACGCTTTCAAAGGTTATGAGGCTCCCCGCAAACCACTCCAAAGGGTATCGGACAAACCTTCGCCTGCAAACATTTGACCAGTACCCAATTCCACCTGATTCAAGGAGCTTTCAAAAAACCGGAATAATGTATTAACTACTTTTATTTCATTCAGAACGATTCAAAATAAATTGGAAACGTTGTCAGATTAAACTTGTGTTAAATAGTTCAATAGGTTATGTTTCGGGAAATTATTAAACAAATATGCGTTAGACCTTCAGCAGTGTCGTAAATGGATAAGTCTATTCTGAGGTAGCGATGAAGGAGAGATCATGATACATTTTACAGAAGAGCAACAAATGGTGCGGCAAATGATCCGTGACTTTGCCCGTAAGGAAGTGGCGCCCAAAGCAATCGAAATAGACGAAGAAGAAAAGTTTCCGCATGAAATTTTTAAACAAATGGCGGAATTAAATTTACTGGGGATTCCTTTTCCAGAGGAGTATGGCGGCGCCGGGTTTGATTACGTTTCCTATGTAATCGCCCAGGAAGAGCTGGCCCGGGCCTGTGCATCCACTGCCCTATCCTTTTCCGCCCACATTTCTCTGGCCGGCACCGCCCTGGATGATTACGGAACGGACCAGCAAAAAGAGAGATTTCTAACGCCCCTGGCCAGTGGCCAAAAATACGGTTCCTTTGGACTGTCGGAGACCACCGCCGGCAGTGATGCCGGAGGTACGAAAACCGTGGCTGTTAAAAAAGGCAATAAATGGGTTATCAACGGCTCCAAGGCCTGGATCACCAATGCCGAAGTGGCCGATATTTTTGTTATCACCGCTTTGACCGATAAGGATAAAGGGGTGCATGGCATATCCAATTTTATTGTCGAACCGAATACGGCCGGATTTGAAGTGGGTAAAAAAGAACGGAAATGCGGGATGCGGGCCTCACCCACCTGCGTTCTGCATTTCAGTGACGTTGAAGTGCCGGAAGAAAACCTGTTGGGTAAACCAAACGAAGGATTCAAGCAATTTTTGAACATACTCAACGGGGGGCGTATCGGCATCGGGGCCCAGGCTCTGGGAATCGCCAAAGAAGCTCTGAAGAGAAGTATGCAGTACGCTCAGGAAAGGGAACAATTCGGCAAAAAAATCGGTTCCTTTCAGGCCATTCAGTTTAAATTGGCAGATATGGCCACAGATATAACGGCTGCCGAGCACATGATTTACAGTGCCGCTCAATTAAAACAGGATGGCCAGCCGTATATTCTGGAGGCGGGTAAGGCTAAATTATTCGCCACGGAAATGGCCACACGGGCGGCAAATGAAGCCATTCAGATTCATGGCGGCAATGGCTATATCCGGGAATATGAGGTCGAACGCATGTGGCGTGATGCCAAACTGCTGGAAATCGGCGAGGGTACCTCAGAAATTCAGCGTATCGTCATTTACAGAGAGTTGCAAAAGATGATCGACCGATTGTAACTTAGAGTTTGAGAAATGACGAACGTTTTAACCATGTATTTAATTCAGTTTGTAAAAGTGGCCGTCGTGCGTACCTGCGACAGTCGTGAAATTCATTAAAAACATTTGCAGATATTATGATATTCAGAGATAAATGGCAGACCTTTATCGACCGGCTTGACCGAATCAGGCTGGGTAACCTGTCCGCATCAAACCTGATTGTTAAATCCATTATTTTCATCATATTGCTGGTGAGTATTCCGCTGATGTTTTCCACGGAAAAGGCTCTTAAATATACGGATTTGAAGGTAGGCAGTGTTGCGCCCAAAAAAGTAGTGGCACCCTTCGATTTCTATGTGTTAAAAACCGATCAAGAACTGCAGGCGGAGCGGCAGGAAAAAATCAAGGAAGTACCTTATTATTTTGAGTACAGCGATTCTCTAACCCGGCTACAATTAAGTCAGTTTGATGAGTTACTGCCCTTGCTGGAAGAGTTTGGCAACCGTTATGCTTTGATCGATTCCGCCACAATTGGCGATTCACTGCAGCAGAAGTTATTATTAACTCTGCAGGATTCGCTGAGGAAAGGCTTTAACTTAGAAATCTCTACGGCAAATCTCAATGTAATTCTTGACATATTGGATGAACCACACAACAGACAATCACTCAAAGAAACAAAAACATTAATTGCCGAATACCTGCAGACCGGAATATTGGATCGAAATACAGCTTCATTCGCCAGACCCCGCATATCGATCATCCGCAACGGCGTTGAACAAAAACTTCCCGACTCTTTGCAGTACAGTATGCAGTCGGTCGAAGAAATGATTGAAAACCGATTATTGCAATCCTTTAGCGTCAACCAAACCATCGCTCTCAATTACTTGATCCGGCGTATTCTACAACCCAACTTGCTTTATCAAAAAGAAATGACGGAAGAGGCCGTTCAACAGGCCAGGTCCAGTGTTTCGCTGACTAAAGACCTAGTTGTGGAAGATGAACGTATTGTGGATGCCAATGAGCGTATCGATGAAGAAATCTATCAAAAGCTGTACTCACTGGAAGTGGCCAAAGTTGAACGCAGCAAACGTGAAAGCAATTGGCAACTCGAATTCGCTTTTATGGGTAAAATGATGATGGTGGCGGCCATCTTACTTATTGTCGGTCTTTATCTGTATTCATATCG
>WJIP01000309.1 GCA_014730185.1 Caldithrix sp.
CTTATTTCCATAGGCGATGTGGTAAACGCCGTTCTTGAAGATCGCAACATCGCCATCGAGGAATTGGAAAATTATATTACCGGGCGTCGATAACAACACCCTGGAATGTCGATGTACTATACAATCATGGACAAATAAACATCCTGCAGGCTGGAAACCATATTCTGAATAAGAGATATAAAACCCTGAGGAAAGACGCCAAACCACACCAAAAGTATGGTCAGTCCGGCGAGAACAAGAACTCCGCTAAACGAGACGGAACGTGATATACCGGGTTGGGAGGGCATATCATCTGTCGGAGCGGAATACATAGCCACCACGATTCTCAAATAATAGAATAATCCGATAACGCTGGTTAATACTAATACAATAACCAGCAGCCACTTTGCTGAGTGCACGCCAGCGGATAGAATAAAATATTTCCCGATAAAGCCCGCAGTTAACGGAATGCCCGCCAGAGAAAACATCATGGCCGTAAAAACGGCGGAAAGTACCGGGCGTCGCCAAAACAATCCCCGATAATCTTCCAATTTATCGGATTCCTGTTCTTTACCGGACAAAAGGCTGACTATACTGAACGCGCCCATTATGGTGATGGCATAAGCCGTTAAGTAAAGTGTGGCCGCGTCAACCGACAGGTTATTGCCGGATAAAAAGGCGACCAGCAGATAACCCAGGTGTGCTATTGAAGAGTATGCCAAAATACGTTTCACATTGTTTTGCAGTAGGGCAAGCACATTTCCGAAGATCATGGAAGCGATGGCGATTACACTGAACGCAATTACGAGGGATTCATAATTATAAATATCGATGGCCACGAAAAAGCGTAATAATAAGGCAAACACACCGCCTTTTGATACAGTGGCGATAAAAGCGGTCACCGGCGCCGGGGCGCCGTGATAAACATCAGGCGTCCAGAGATGGAAGGGTACTACGGCAAGTTTAAATCCGATTCCCACAATCATCAAGGCAAATCCGATTAATGCCAACGGACCTAAATTAGCGCCCGAAAGCAACTGCGCCATATCGTTTATATTCATGGAACCCAGCGAGGCGTAAACCAACGCCATGCCGAACAGTAAAAAGGCAGAGGATTGGGCCGCTAAAATCAGGTATTTCAAACCCGCTTCTAAATTGCGTTCCCATGTCCGTACATAAGCGATAAGGGCGTATAGAGAGACGCTTAATATTTCCAATCCCAGAAAGATGGATACAAAATGCTGGCTTATGGCGAGTGTGCTGGCTCCCAATGCCGCCAGAAGCAGTAAAATATAATATTCTTCCAGATTGAAGTTATAACTTTTCAGATAATTATAAGATAATAAGGTCACCGCAAAACTGGCGGCGAAAATCAATCCCATGTAAAATAAAGCATAATTATCAATGATAAGCAGCGGGGGAAGGGTGTGGGGCGTAACTGCCGTAATTCGAAAAAGCGACAAGAAGGCTAAGGCAAAAGCTGCTAAAGATACACCGGCGACGACCGAATGGTTGCGTTTAACAGCAATAAGTATCATTACAATGACAGCCGCCGTTGCTATGATAATGAGCGGCATTAGACTGAAGAAGTCGGTTGCAGTCAACAATTGCCTCCTTAAATGTTCACTTAATAATCGTCTTATTTTCGCTTGTATTTTGGTTGAGGGTTTGACTATCCGTTTGCCATGCCGTTTGTTCAATGACCTTGCGCTGCTGAAGACTGTTTAATGTATGTTTCGCTGTATTAAGCACGGATTGTGGAAAAAGACCCAGCCATACGATAACCGCAATCATAGAACCCATGACAACCATTTCCCGAACATTGAAATCAGGTATTTTCCAGTCTTTGATTTTTTCGCCGTGAAAGACGCGCTGCACAATGCGCAAAGAATAGACAGTGGCGGCGATGAGCCCCACGGTAGCCAGCACTGTCCAAAAGATCGAAACCTGATAAGCGCCGACCAGTATCAGAAATTCGGCAACAAAATTGCCCAGTCCGGGCAATCCCAACGAGGCCATGGCGAACAGCATACCAACGCCTCCCATACGGGGAACCGTTTCCCACATTCCGCCCATATCTTCGATATTTCGGGTATGTATGCGTTCATGCATGGCGCCAACCAGAATAAATAGTGCCCCCGTACTGATGCCATGACAAATCATCTGCATCACCGCACCCTGTAGCGCCAGTTCGTTGAGCGAGAAAACAGCTAAAATAACAAAACCCATGTGACTAACGCTGGTGTAGGCTACCAATCGTTTCAAATCGATTTGAGCATAGGCCAGCTTTGCGCCGTAAAGAATGCCCAGAACTCCCAACATCATAGCCGCTGGCGTAAAGAGTTCCGATATATCCGGAAATAACGGTATTACAAAGCGCAGTAAACCATAAGCGCCGGTTTTTAATAACAATCCGGCCAGAATGACGCTGCCTGCCGTGGGCGCTTCGGTATGGGCGTCGGGCAGCCAGTTATGGAACGGCACAGCCGGAAGCTTAACGATGAAGGCGATAAGGAAACCGAGCATTAACCAGGCTGCTGTAAAAAGGGAAATATCGGTGCCCAGTAAGTGAAAATAATTGAACGTATAATTGCCCGTATTTTGGCCATGGATCACATATAATCCCAATATCGAAAGAAGCATAAGCAGGCCGCTGGCCTGGGTAAAAATGAAAAACTTGTATGCAGCGTAGATACGGTTTTCGTGGCCCCAAATGCCGATAAGAAAGTACATAGGCACCAGCATCACTTCCCAGAAGAAATAAAACAGAAACAAATCCAATGCGGTGAACACGCCCATGATACCTGCTAATATCCACAACAGATTAAAATGGAAAAATCCCACCCGTTCTTTGATTTCGGTCCAGGATACAACGACGGACAGCAGTCCCAGGAAGGTGGTCAATAAAGCCATTAACAAACTTAACCCATCCATGGCCAAAAAGAAACTGATACCCCACTGGGGAATCCACTGGTAATTGACTTCGAACAGCCATTGGGATTGCCCGGTTAAATCCACCTTCGATAGATTTTGTAACCAGATCACCGCCACAAGAACAAAGTCGACGCCGGCGGCGATCAATGCAATCCATCGCGGAGCATTCTTATGCCAGCTTTGGGAAATCCAGGCCAGAATTCCGCCGATCATTAATATCGCTATGAGCCAAATAAGAATCATAAGTAAACCACCACAGTTATTGTAATTATGGCGCCGATTACGATACCGGTCGCGTACCAACGCAGCCGCCCGGTCTGGGTGCGGGTAAGCTGCCGGTGAAATTCGCGGCTGGTGCCGGCGATTCCGGTATAAATCAAATCAATAAAATCGTTTCGATTAATTTTGGCAAACCACACCAGGGGATTTACGAACAGGGTATCATACACCTTATCGAATCCCCATCCCGAATACCAAAAACGATGCAACAACGCCCCGGGCCCGGAAGCCGTTAGATTATTCGCAATACTGCGATTCCGGATAAATATATGATAAGCGATGTATATGCCCAGAAGCACGGCGATGGCGGCGATCACTTGCAGCAACAATTCCAAACTGACGCTTTCGTGCAATACCTCAGTGGGCGGCAATGCAGAATGCATAAAATGAGAGAACAGCGTCAGGTGGCCCAGGGTGTGGGGCAGCTCGATGAACCCGGCAATCAGTGAAAAAACCGCCAATACAATCAAGGGTACTTTCAGTTGCATTCCGGGTTTATGAGTAATTTCGGCCTGAGCCTCGCCGTAAAAGGTTACGAAAACCATGCGAAAGGTATAGATCGATGTTATAAAGGCGCCTGCCAAACCAGCCGCCCATAGCCAGTCGTTACCCTGTTCGCCGGCAAAAGTGTACCATAAGATCATATCTTTGCTGTAAAATCCGGCGGTTATCAGGGGCAGAGCGGCCAGTGACGCTGAACCGATCAAAAAGGTCCAAAAGGTGACGGGCAGCTTTTTGCGCAAACCGCCCATTTTGAACATGTCATGTTCGTGATGAAGAACAAAAATTATCACGCCGGCGCCAAGGAATAACAGCGCTTTAAAAAAGGCATGGGTCATAAAATGAAAAACAGCCGCCGACCAGGCCCCCACGCCCAATCCCAGAAACATATAGCCGATTTGGCTGATCGTAGAATAAGCGAGCACGCGTTTAATATCGCGCTGGGTTAAGGCGGTAAAACCGGCCATCAACAGGGTTAAGGCGCCCACAACAGCTACAGCCGTTTGAACCGCCGGCGCCAGAGTAAACAGAACGTGCGTACGAGCAATTAAATAAACACCGGCCGTAACCATGGTGGCGGCGTGAATGAGCGCGCTCACCGGTGTGGGACCGGCCATGGCGTCAGGGAGCCATGTTTGCAGGGGAAGCTGGGCCGATTTGCCCACAGCGCCGCCCAGTAAAAGGGCAGCCGCCAGGACGGCTTGCGTGGAATTAATGGTCCATTCTTGCGGGGCCTGTTGTAACAATTTTTGAATATCGAGCGTGCCAAAACTGGTAAATAACAAAAATAATCCGATAGCCATAGCCGTATCGCCCACGCGGGTCACCACGAACGCCTTACGCGCGGCATAACCGTTTTCGGAATCTTTATACCAAAACCCGATGAGCAAATAACTGCATAATCCAACGCCTTCCCATCCCAAATAGAGCAACAGTAAGTTATTGCCAAGAACCAATGTGAGCATGGAACCGACGAACAGATTCATGTATGCGAAAAAACGACTGTAACCTTCTTCCTCGTACATAAAGAGCGACGAATAGAGATGGATAAAAAAGCCCACAAAGGTAATGACGAAAATAAAGACCAGCGATAGGGCATCCAGATAAAGGGTGATGGCCGGCTGAAAGGCATCGACCGAAATCCATTGCCAAAGCATCTGGCTGAACGCATGGTCCGCCGGGGGAGAAGATATGAACCGGATAGCTATGCCTAGCGTCAGTATGGCCGACAATCCGACAGAGCCGACGCCGATTACAGCCGCCGATTGCCGGGACAATCGGCTTCCAAATAGAGCGAGTATCAGAAATCCCGCAAAAGGTAAAGCCGGAATTAACCAGAGCAATTCGAGCATGTCATCCTCGCATTTTACTTACGGTATCACCGTCAAGGGTTTGAAATTTGTGATAAATCTGTAAAATTAATCCTAATCCGACGGCTACTTCTGCCGCAGACATAGCCAGTATAAACAGAAACATGATTTGTCCGTCGGGCTCGCCCCACTTTGCCCCGGCAAAAATGAAAGCGGCGCCGGCGGCGTTGATCATGATCTCAATAGACATCAATACAAAAATGATATTTCGCCGCACCATTAATCCTATTAATCCCAAGACAAAAAGGGTACCTGCTAAAATTAATCCGAATTCCATTGGTATGGAAATCATTCCGCCGTTTCCTCCATAAATCGGTGTTTGGCTTTCTTTTTTCGTTTGCTTAAATGATAGGCGCCGACAATACTGGCCAATAAAAGCATCGCTGCCAGTTCAACGCCCAATAAATACGGGCCAAACAGGGTAACGCCCACTTCCTTGGGCGAGATCATCGTCGCCTGGATCGCCTGTGAACTGTGAGCGAACATAAAGATGAGTTCAAGCAGCAGGATAAGCGATAATATAGCGGGACCGATCCATATACCGGGACTAAGCCATCGCCGTTCCTGTTCCACGGCAATCTTTCCCAAATTGAGCATCATAACCACAAAAAGAAATAATACCATGATAGCCCCGGCATAAATGATAACTTCCAAAACAGCAATAAAGGGAGCGCCGATAATGAAAAAAATCAAAGCCACTGCCAGCAAAGAAACCACCAGATAAAGCAGGGCATGCACGGCGTTTAACCGGGTAATGACCATAATGGTGGATACAACCGCGACAATTGATGCAATGTAGAACAAAATTTCCATAATTATAACTAGTATTTTTTCAATTCATTCACTTTATCGTTTTGGATTTCCAAAACGGCTTCTTAATTCAAAATGTATAAACCGCCGGCAGACCTTTAATCCATATTTATGATTATGGCATCAAATCCCGCACATCGATGGGCGGATTTTCATTGTCTGCTTCGCCTTTATCTTTTTCGCCGGTTTTCAGCCCTGAAACATTATAGAAATTATACCCCTTGTATTTGCCTTCACCGTTGATTAACAGTTCCTCTTTTTCGTAAACCATGTTTTGACGATCGTATTCGGACATTTCAAAATCCGGCGTCAGTTGGATGGCGTAGGTCGGACAGGCTTCTTCACAGAGTCCGCAGAAAATACACCGAGAAAAATTGATGCGGAAAAACTCGGGATAGCGCCTGCCGTGCTCGTCCTCCGTGGCCTGTAACGCGATACAATCCACAGGGCAGGCTACGGCGCAAAGGTAACAACCGACGCAACGTTCGCCGCCGTCCGGATCCCTTGTCAGTACAATGCGACCCCGCCAGCGAGCCGGCAGCTTTATTTTTTCCTCCGGATATTGCACCGTAAAACGGGGGCGAAACATCCGCAGGAAAACTAAATATATGCTTCGAATAATGCTAAGCATTCATAATCCTCGTTTCATTCCATGTTGCACATCATTTGCACTTTATCATCCTTTTTTTTAACCCGTCGCCAAAATCACGGCGCCGGTTACCAATATATTCAACAGAGAAAGCGGCAACAGTACTTTCCACCCATACGACAACAATTGATCATAGCGCGGACGGGGCAGAGCCGCCCTTAGTAATACAATAAATAAGATAACCACCAGCGTTTTTAAGCTAAACCATGCAAACGGCGGTAGAAAAGAAGGCCCGAGCCATCCGCCGAGGAAAAGGGTTACGGTGAGCGCAGAAATCAACGTTATACCCAAATATTCCCCGACAAAGAACATACCGAATTTCATGCCGGAATATTCGGAGTGATAGCCGGCGATCAGCTCGCTTTCGGCTTCCGGAATATCGAATGGAAGGCGGTGGGTTTCGGCTAAGGCGGCAATTATAAAAATCACAAAGCCGACAATCTGCGGAACCACAAACCACATGCCTTGCTGCGCTTCAACGATACTGTGCAGACTGAACGAACCGGTCATCATAACAACGCCCATTAAGGACAATCCCATAAAGACTTCGTACGATATCATTTGCGCAGTGCCTCTTAAGGCGCCTAACAGCGAATATTTGTTATTGGAAGACCATCCCCCGAGAACCAGGCTGTAAACGCCGATCGATGAGGTAGCCAAAAAGAACAGGATGCCGATATTAAAATCGACCACAAATACATTGGGGGCCACCGGCACGATGGCAAATCCCAATAGAACCGTAGCCACGACAATGGCCGGCGCGACGGTAAAGATAGTCCGATCGGCAAATGGGGGAATCCAGTCTTCTTTAAAGAAAATTTTAATCATGTCGGCAATCACCTGAAAGATGCCGAACGGTCCTACACGATTGGGCCCGTAACGATCCTGCCAAAGTCCCAGCATTCGTCTTTCGATCCAGATCAATCCTGCGGCCATAGTAAGGGCGCCGAATAATACGCCGAATACGATCAATAGGTTTTGCACAATCGGATTCATTCACTCGCCTCCGAAAATTTTCCCCAGGCCGGTAAAATGGCTGTCGGTAAGCCGGGTAGTCCGGCGGGCAGTTCAACGACGCCTCTGGGTAAAGAGGCGTTGATTTTTACTGCAAGGGTATAAGGACGGTCTGCAACAACATACGTCGCATCCGCACCGTCTTTGATATTAAGTTGCGCTGCATCATGGTCATTGATCGACAAATAAGGCCCCGGCGCCCGCTCGGCGACGCCCGGCGTATGCATGCTTAATGATTCGCTGCCGAAAATGTGATAGCCGGGAAGCGTTAACCACCGGTTTTCCCCGGGCTCGAACGGTTCGGGAATGTTTTTAAAATATGGGCTATCGGCCTTCTCCTGTGGTTCGATCAATCGTTTTCCGGGATCGCCTCCGTGCAATCCACCGCCGACTTCGATTTGATACTTATTGATGGACTGGGCGGAATTCCAGCCCGGCGACCAAAAAAGCGGTATCATTGAGGGAGGCGGCTGACCCCGGTAACCTTCCATGGAGAAGGCGAAGGCGGAATCTTTGTCCTGCGGTGTTTTCTTTTCGTGTACGTTATGATGAGCGTGCATGGCGGTGCGTCCGCTATATCGATGCGATTGGCGCGGTATGCGTTGATCAGCAACGCGATATCCCGGCGGCGGACTGATGGCCTCGATGTCTTTGAATTGGGGCATGGCATTGCTGAGATGCCGTGTAAAATCATGGAAATTTTGCCAATCGGACATGGCGTTTTTTCCGGCCGCCGTGGAAAGGTCTTTTAACCATTGCCAGCCGGCTTGCACCGGTTCAGCCGGAATGTGAACTTCAAAGAACCGCTGAGCCCGTCCCTCCTGATTGACCAGCGTACCGAAGGTTTCCGAAAAAGCGCTTACCGGTAATACTGCTTCCGCTTTAGATGTTGTTTTGTTGTGCAAATAATCCAGAACGATCAGATGTTGACATTGATCTAAGAATTCCGTGGCCGCATCTTCGTCGATTCGTTTGTATAAATCGTTTTCCAAAATAATAACCGTATCGGCGTTGCCTTCCTGCACTTCATGCTTTGCCTGCGCCAGGGTTCCTGCGTTCATCATGGCAAGCCCCATGCTGTTGGCGTCGTGCATAGTGAAACTGATCGACGGTTGGGCGCCGGCGTTTTTCAAAGCCGCGGCAATATTGGCAGATGCGTGTAGCAGGTTTTCATTACGACAGGAAGTTCCCGTAACGATTAGCGGATGTTCGGCCCCTTTCAGGGATTCCCCGATTTCAGCAGCAAGGGAGGCCAGCTCTTTGGATAAGTTATCAACACCGGGGGCGTCGTTGCTGATACGATGGGCCACGGCGAATCCCAGGCGGGCGATATCAACCGGAGCCAGGCGCATGGATTTGCGGGCCACTTCATCTAATTTTGTACCTGCAGGAGTGGCGATATAACAGGGGCTGTATTCTTCCTGGGCCGCTTCGCGCACCGCCGCATCCTGCCAGTAGGGAATATTTAGTTTTTGAGCAATCTTCTTTTGGATGTTTCTCACGGCCTGGCGCAAAGACAGGGCCATCATGGGCGCCGTATTGGTCAAATCTTCGCCCAGGACCAAGATGGCGTCGGCGTTTTCGATTTCTTTGAGCGAGGGTGTACGGGCGGGGCCCTGACGTAATATGTTTATGACGGTCTTAACTAAACGATCTTCGGAGTTGGAAATGCCGCCGTAAAACCGATTTTCGCCAACCAACTGCTGCAAAGCGAAATTGGATTCCAGTGAAGCGATGGGCGATCCTATGCCGATAACCCGGTCATTGTTTTGAATCCGTTCTGCGATATGCCGCAGTATCGTTTGTTTATCGGTCGGTTCCGGATCCGCATTGCGCTCTTTGCGCAGCATCGGTTGTTGGATGCGTTTATCGCTATTGACAAACTCGTAGCCGAACCGGCCCCGGTCGCAAATAAAATAACCGTTTACTTTACCGTTATACCGGGCATAGATGCGGCGCAGGGAGCCGTACCGTTCACCGGCGATGATGTTGCATCCCATGCTGCAGTGATGGCAAATGGAAGGCGCCGTCGTTAAATCCCATTTTCGGGTGTAATGGGATTTAAGTGTTTTGTCCGTAAAGACGCCGGTCGGACATACTTCCACTAAATTGCCGCTGAATTCATTTTGCAGCACGCCGTCTTCATGGCGGCCGAAATAAACATGATTATGTGCAGCAAAGGCATCCAAATCGTCCCCTCCGGCATAATCACGATAGTATCTTACGCAACGATAACACTGAATACAGCGGTTCATTTCATGATTGATAAACGGCCCGAGATACTGATTGCGATAGGTGCGTTTATTGTAACGATGCCGGCGGTAAGCATGGCCGGCCATAACCGTCATATCCTGGAGATGGCATTCGCCGCCTTCATCGCAGATCGGGCAGTCGTGGGGATGATTGGTCATCAACCATTGGATCACATGGGACCGCATTTCTTTGGCTTCGGCATCGTTCAAGGATAGGTAGGTTCCTTCTTTGGCCGGTTCCATACAGGCCATGGTAATTTTGCCCTGTGTATCGTTTTCATCCTTATATATTTTTATAGCGCACTGCCGGCAGGCGCCCACGGAACCCATAGCGGGATGCCAGCAAAAATAGGGCAAATCCAATCCCAGTGAGAGAATAGCTTCCAGTAAATTTTGTTGTTCATCAACCTGATACGAGGTTCCATCGATGTGAATTGTAACCATCTAATGCCTCCAGGGACATCTTTTTTCTTTGATATGTCGTTCGAAATCTTCCGCAAAATATTTTAAAGCGCTTTGCAGCGGTTCCATAGCCCCGGGCGCCAGAGCGCAAAACGTAAGACCCGGCCCCAGATATTTGGTATGCATGTTCAGTAAGTCCAGGTCTTCATTGCGTCCGTCGCCTTGTTCAATGGATTCAAGGATGCGTTCGACCCACGGCAGCCCATCGCGGCAAGGTGTGCACCAACCGCAGGATTCCCGGGCAAAAAAGCGTTCCAGATTCAGAACAAAGCCCACCGGACAGGTTTGGTCATCTAAAACGATCAGCGTCCCCGTCCCCAAGCGGGAACCGGCGTTGCTCACATTGGCATAATCCATCGGGATATCCATGTGCTCATTCACTAAAAAGTCGGTGGAAGCGCCGCCGGGTAGGGCCCCTTTGAAACGGAGACCGTTACGCATGCCACCAGCGTGTTCTTCGATAATCTCACGCATGGTTGTACCCATGGGTAATTCCCAGACACCAGGCTTATTGACCCTTCCGCTGACCCCATAAAGTTTGGTGCCGCCGTCTTCAGTGGCGCTTAATTTGCGATACCAGTCGGCCCCTTTGGCAATAATTGACGGCACCGAACACAACGTTTCCACGTTATTTACGATAGTTGGTTTACCGAAAAGCCCGCTGGTTTGGGGGAACGGCGGTTTAGCCCGCGGCGTGGCCCGTTTACCTTCCAAAGCGTTCAGCAAACCGGTCTCTTCGCCGCACATATAGCGGCCCACGCTGGTATGCAGGAACATGTCCAGATTGTAACCCGATCCGAAAATATTTTTGCCCAAATAGCCGGCTTCGTAGGCTTCGGCCAGGGCTTTTTCTATGGCAGCCTCCGCTTTTTTATAGGCCCAGCGCAGAAAGATGTAAGATACTTCGGCGTCTATGGCAAATGCGCTGATAATCATACCTTCGATTAACAGATGCGGATCGCCTTCCAGCAAGACGCGGTCTTTAAATGTACCCGGCTCCATTTCATCAGCGTTAGCCACCAGGTATTTGGGGCGGGGAGCGTCATCACCCAGCGGTACAAATCCCCATTTGACGCCGGTAGGAAAACCGGCGCCGCCGCGTCCCTTTAAGTTGGATTTTTTAACTTCTTCCTGTACCTCTTTCGGCGTCTTCTTTTTGACGGCGTCCCGGGCGGCCTGGTATCCGCCGGCCTCTTCATATTCCTTCAGGGATACAGGCCGTTGATCGGGTCGTATATTTTTGGTTAAAACGTTTTCCATAATTATTCGTAATTCTCTAATATCTGATCAATTTTTTCCGGCGTCAGGTCGTGATATAGATCGTCGTCGATCATAATGACCGGGGCATGGTCGCATGCACCCAAACAGGCCATAGGCAACAGGGTAAAACGGTTATCTTTTGTGGTTTCACCTAATGCGATACCCAACCGCTCGAATAAATGCTCTTTTATTTGTTCATAGCCCGTAACCCAGCAACTGATGCTATCGCAAATCAGAATGACATGTCGGCCCACCGGTTTTCTGAATACCAAATTATAAAAGGTTGCCACGTTATCCACTTCTTCCGGTGACATATCGAGAAAGTCCGCTATGGCCTTGATACCATCGTCCGAAACCCAGCCGCGATGTTTCTGTACGACTTTTAAGGCTTCGATACAGGCCGCCCGTTTTTGCGGATAATGGGCAAATTCCGCTTTAATTTCCCTTTGTTCCTGTTCGCTTAACATGTTCGCTGGTTTATCCTTATCAATTCATAAAATATATTTTCATTACCATTTCAAAACGCTCACAAATCAACGATCCACATCGGCTAATACAAAATCGACGCTTCCCAAAATAGCCAGCAAGTCAGCCACAGTATGGCCTTTGCTTATATAAGGCGTCATTTGGATATGGGGGAACGACGGCGCTCTTATTCGGGTGCGATAGGACATGGTGCTGCCGTCGCTAACCAGATAATAGCCGTTGTTGCCTTTGGTCGCCTCGATGCCGGCAAACGCTTCACCGGCCGGAATAACCGGTCCCCAGCTCACATTAAGAAAATGGGTGATCAACGTTTCGATATGCTGCATGGTATTTTCTTTTTTCGGCGGCGTGGTCAAAGGGTGATCCGATTTGTAATCGCC
>WJIP01000310.1 GCA_014730185.1 Caldithrix sp.
ATGGCCATTTTTACAGCCGGGGGGTATCTGTTTAGTGGTGTGTTGCAGGAAAAAACCAATCGGGTTATCGAGGTGTTATTATCATATGCCAATAGCCAGCAAATTATGGGTGGAAAAATTCTGGGCATGGGTTTTTTAGGATTGGCTCAGGTTCTCATCTGGTTTGGTTTAACGGCGGTTCTAATCGCAGCAGATATTATTCCTATTCACAAGATATCTTATATTAATTTGACCAATGCCCTGTATTTTATTTTATATTTTAGTCTGGGATTTCTGTTTTTTGGATCAATATTTATATCCGTGGCTTCGCTTGCACCTAATGAGTATGACGCCCAACAGGTTAATCAATTATTACGAACGATTGCCATCTTCCCGGTTTTACTATCGTTAATCGTTCTCGCCGAACCGAATTCCACCCTCATCCGTGTACTGAGTTATGTACCGTTTCTAACACCGTCCTTTATGATCATGCGTATACCATTGAGCGGTGAACCCTTAGTATTTGATATTTATATTACCATCGGAATTCTGGTGGCATCAATTATTGCGATTATTTTTATTGCAGCTAAGATTTTCCGGATTGCCACTCTTATGCAAGGTAAAAAGGCTACCTGGGCAGAAATTTGGCATTGGATAAAGATTTCCTGATTGGCAGGCGTCATATTTGGCACATATAGAAGTCCACTTTAAACCACTAACATTAGTATAGATTGCTATTTCTGACCAGGAAACTTCAGGGTGGGTAAATCCTGTATTCTTTTATAAATAGAACTTGATTTGAAAACGTAATTCACGCTTCAGAACGGACTGCACATCGAAAACAGGTATATCCGGTTGGCGATCGATGATGTTGAAATAGCGATATTTTAACCAGGTCTGGACGCGTGATAGTGGCTGCCACCGGATGCGGATATACCATTTATAACCTTTTCCGTATAAGGGATAATTGGCAAAACTACCTAAAAGATCACTTTCGTATTCATACAGCCGCGAAATATAGGAAGTTGTTTGGAACGCGGTCCATCGGAGATCAATATAAAGCATGTCCTGAAACCGGTATCGTAAATCCTGAAAATAGTAAGCGCCTTTCTCATCGGAATCATCAACTAAAGTAAACGCCCAGCGGCTGCGCCAACGCCATTGCCGGGAGATATTATACTCGATTTGCAGGCGGGTCAAATATTGGGCGAATGGTGTTCTTAAGGTGCGTCCACTTTCATCGGTAATATAATCTTGTTTGTGTTTCCGGCGTAAGCGGGCCGTAAGCAAGCCATTATGAAACCGATAGTCCGTTTGCATTAACCATTCATTGGATTGTCTGGGCAGTGGATTGAAATAGCTGCGCCATAAATCAGATTTCATAATTTTATACAATTTTATTTCAAGAGGTTCTGCGGGTTCAACATACAATGCCCCATACATCCCCTCTTCAGCCTGGGGGAAAGCTGAGCGGTCATCAAACATCCGACCGTAGGGTGATTGAAAATTTTTACTTACCCGCCAGTATTTGATCCCCGCTTTAAGAACATCACCGTTGACAAATAAATTTTGGGTGAATGCCGGCGAGCCAAGATCCGAAAATGCTGCTTCGCCGCTTAGGGCAATATTGTGATGATCTGCGTTGTATGATATGCTTGCGGTTTTCAACTGATGGCCGGAAAATTTGAAATATTGACGCTGGTGTTCTTGCGGGGTGATAACTTCGCTATCATTGCGGATTGCAGGCTGATATACATATTGCGCATAAAGAATTGAGAATTGGGCGTAAGGGATGGTTTGTGTGAGTCCGCAGCCAACAATTTGTTCTTTAAGCTGATTTCTTTTGAGCAGTTCAGAAATCGTGCGGTGATAACCGGTATAATTGACGCCGATAATGGTTTCATCGTCATCAGCAAATCGCACATCGCGTTCATTATTAGAGTAAAACAAGGCCAGGGTTATAGATATATGCGGACTAAATTGCACATATCCGCCAAATAGGTTGGAGTTCTCGGATGAGCTGAGCGTGGCCCGTCCACCATTGTAGGATTGTCTGAATGGAATAGTAACCATGGCGCTTTTCTGCGATCCGAAAGGGCTGTAATACATCAAGCCCTGACCCCATTTTATATAATAATTGCCGAGGATTACCTGGTAAGTATCCGATTGATAGGTTAAAATGCCATTCCAATAATCCAGATAACTTTTCTCACCAATATCTTTTTGAGTAATGAAGCCCATGTCCAAACCGCCGGGTATTTTATAATAGAATTTATTGTAGTCATAAACAAAATCACCGCGATAATTGTTTTCACGAACTGTTTGTAAGGCCTCAATCTGCAAATGATTTTTATGGATAAAATAGCCCCGGTGCCGGTAGCGCGGTTTGGCTGCTGTGACGAGTTCTTTAATGAGTGCATATAAATCCCGGCCAATAATGGCCGATAATTGCCGTTTACTTCGAAATCTTTCTTCGCGGTCTCTGAATGCCAGAATGGAATCCACCTGTTGCGTCGTTAAAAACGGTATCAGTAAAAGATCATTCCTGTCTGCATTATTCAGATATATGGGGCGTTCCTGCCATTCCTGTATACGTTCCAGAGCTTCGGAATCTTCTTCCAGAAATTCCGCCCATTGGGCCAGTAAGCTGTCTGTCTGGCCCAATACATTGGCCGGACTAATAACAATAGCAATAAATACTGTAAAAATAATTGAATGTGTTGCTCGCATATTACAATAATAAAAGCTATGAAGCACTTTCAAAAAAATTATGAATTTGTTTTATATCCGATTGCATGGCTTGCTGTAAGCTTCCGGTAAACAATACATTACCATTGTCCAAATAAACAATGCGGTCGGCGATACGTTTAATACTGGCCACTTCATGAGTAACAATGACCATTGACATGGATAATTTTTGTTTAAGCGAAAGCAGTAAATTGTCCAGATTGTTTGCCGTAACGGGATCTAATCCGGCACCGGGTTCATCAGCAAATAATATATGGGGATCTAGTATAATCGATCGGGCTAATGCGGCTCGTTTTCGCATACCACCGGAAATTTGTGAGGGTAAAAAATTGGCGTATTTTTGCAAACCCACCATTTGTAATTTGAGGTAAATCAACTGATCTGCCAGAAAGGGTGGTATTTTTGTATGTTGTTCAAGCGGAATAGCCACATTATCATAAATGGATATGGAGTTTAACAGTGCACCATGTTGGAATAAAACGCCGGTCTTTCGCATCAGTTGGTAATATTCGTCTTCATCCAATTGGGTCAAGTTTTGGCCAAACAAGGAAACGCTGCCTTCAAATGGCGGTAACAGGCCAATTAAATTTTTAAGAAGGGTTGTTTTACCGCATCCGCTGGTGCCCAGGATGGCAACAACTTCATTGGCATATATTTCCAGCGACACATCTTCAAGGATGACTTCGTTTTCATAGCCACTGGATAATTGATTAACCTGTATAACAGGATTTTCGGCCATTGTTATCCTTCAAAATAAAATAATAATCCAATAATACTGTCGGCAACGATAACCAGAAAAATGGCTAAAACCACAGCCGAAGTGGTTGACCGGCCAACGCCTTCGGCACCGCCTTTCACTCTAAAACCATGAAAGGCACCGGTAAAGGTGATCAAAAAAGCAAACACGACACTTTTTAATAAATAAATAAAAATTTCCTTATATCGAATGACGGAAATAACCTCGTTGAAAAAAGGTAAAACCTCTAAATCCAGATAGGTCACACCGATTACCATACCGCCTATGATTCCGACAACGTTAGCGAATGTTGCTAAAATGGGGAGACTAATGGTAATTGCATATAATTTTGGGATAATTACATAAGGGATGGCATCAATCCCCATAACTTTCAAAGCATCGATTTCTTCGGATACGGTCATTGTGGCCACTTCAGCCGCAATAGCCGAAGAGGTGCGGCCAGCCACCATTATGGCTGTTATAAGCGGTCCCATCTCGCTAAACATAGCGATGGCTACCAGATCGGCGACGTAAATGTTGGCCCCGAATTGTCTTAACTGCGCCGCAGATTGCAGCGCTAAAATAAATCCGATTAAAAAGGCTATTAATGCGATAATGGGCAGAGCATTCACACCGATCTGTACACCTTGATTAATGACTTCACCGCGGCGCCTTAATTTGGGCTTGAAGAAGGCTGTAAATGTAAAATAGGAAATATTTGCCATCAGTATTATGGCATCTTTTATGGATATGTAAACTTCATAGCTTAAATGACCAAGACGCTCGAAAAAACCAAGCTTATGAGGAGCTTCAAATGAATCGGCGTCTCCGATTTTGAAGAGCTTTAAGCTGTGTTCAATTTCAGTGGACAGGTTGTGCAACCTACAGTCAATATTCTTAGCAGCACATTGATGTTGAATATGGTGTACGCTTAGAGCGCCGGCACTATCCATAACGGTTACATCACTGAAATCCAAATTAATTTGTGCAGGTTTTTCTCTCAGTTTAATAATGGACTCAGCTTTGGAAAGTAACTCCCGGCTGTGCATAACCGTTAAACTAGCCGGCAGATATATGGTCTCAATTTGCATTTGAAGGCATTATTGTTTTAACCGGTTATATACTTTAAGTAAAAAACGATTGGTTTCTTCTGCCAGTAATTCCGATATATTGCGGGCAAATATATTCATGCCCGTGGTTGTGTTTATGGGAGCATAGCGATTAATAGAATGTTTAACAACCGTAGTTCCCGAATTGAGATCGATAAGTTCAAGGCTAATACTCAATCGTGCTTCTGCTGTGTTATTGATATCGGTGCGTTCAATATGATGAATGATACCTCTTACCCGAAATTGAGGCACCTCCTCCACCATCGTCAGTTCGGCTTGTTTAAACAGATTGGATTCTTTGATATGTTTCCAAACAAAGAAACGAATAGCGCCGGCGGGATTTTCAGCCCATTTATGGTAAAAATAATATTTTAATTCATTGCTGTTCGTTCGTACTGCTATACGATCAGTATCATAGGCCCGAACAATATTAAAAGGTGAAATTTCAATACTGTAGGGCAAAGTTTGCATGCTATCAATTGCGGCATAATCTATAGCATCATCCGTTGGAAGAGCTGTCAAAATGTAGTAATGGGTGGTTTTCATCTCACCTGTACAAGCCTGTAAAGTAAACAGGGCAATTGTGATCATCAGGATTAGTAACATGGATTTACTCGTACCCATAATCATTGCTCCAACTTTTGGTCCGGTGTTTTGTCCGGTGATTGATTTCTTAACAGGATTGAAGGATTCTGATCGACCTGGCGGGCGGTGCTTTTTAAGGATCGCACGGTCTTGCTAAGGTCATTTAAAGTTTGATTTAATGTATTGCGGTTCTGGATGATTGTGCGGCTCATTTGTTGTAAAACCTGGTTGGCTTCCTCGGTGGTAAGTCGTAATTGATCGATAAGTTGATAGATATCGGCTTCATTTAATTTTTTTACAATCCGAGCGATGTTATTGATGGTTACATCAATTGTGTCCGATTCAACCACACGTTGCATACTTCCCAGTGTTTGGTTGGCAATGGCACTAGCCTGCAGCAGAACCAAAGAAACCGAATCGAGGCGGGTCATGGTGGCTCGCACCGCATTTTCGTTGTTTTTTAACAACTTATCGGCCTGTTCCATTGTACTGGCGCTGGCATTCAATAAATTGTTAAATGTTGTACGGTTTTTTTCATTGGTCAGCGTCAATAAATTGTTCAGAATCAATTCAATTTTATTGGTTAACACCTCGGCTCTACCGGTAATTTCTTCGGTTAACGAAGTGCCCGGTTTAATATAGCCTCCGGGATCCAATACATCAGCCTGATTGCTTCCGCCGCTTAGTTCAATAATTTTAATGCCGGTTATGCCGATGGTGGAAATATCAGCACGTACATCTTCTTTGATGGGTGTACCTTTATCCACAGCAATGGATACAATAATGCGATTGATATCTTTGGGATCAATTTCAATGTCCCGAATCGTTCCGACTTTTAATCCAAGATACTTTACAGAACTGCCAACTTCCAGCCCGCCGACAGAAACATTGTTATAAGCGATATGGTAGACATCTTTTTCTTTGAATAATCGGTTAAACGAAATGGATGCCAAAATAGCCAGAAATAATACAATGGCAAAAAATATAAAAACACCTAAGCGTATTTTTTGGGATTTTGAAATCATGATTATAGTCCAAAATATTATTTAAATAATTTACATTACATACCTTTCAATAGCAATATATAAAACGTTATAGTTCTGAAACAAAATAGTTTGCTAATAGTAAGAGAGGATATTATATTTAAAACTTTTAAAATAAAACAGGTGATATGTACCATGGCCAGAGTGGTCAAAAAAGATTCCAAAACCAAGAAGAAAAAAGTTGAAGATATTATCATCGGCCGTAAAAACATTTCGCTGTTTTTTATAGGTGTTTTAACGATTGTGGTGGCCTATATTCTGATGGCTCAGCCCCCGGTAGACGGGTTTTTATCCAGGACATTGGCCCCTATTCTTCTGGTTATCGCCTATCTGGTGATTATTCCCGTGGCCATCTTGCTAAAGGATAAACCTGTCAAAGAATGACGGATACAAATAGTATCGACATGTTTATTTGATGTAAACTATATGAGAGAGGTTAGCTCAGCTGGTTTAGAGCATCCCGATTACCATCGGGAGGGTCATAGAATTTAGAAATAGAAAAGATATAGGGCGGTTAGCTCAGCTGGTTTAGAGCACCTGCCTTACAAGCAGGGGGTCATAAGTTCGAATCTTATACCGCCCACGCAAGCCCAGGGAACAATCTCTGGGCTTTTTGTTTCTATGGATCGTACATTATGTACACGACTTATGTTATTCAATCCATAAAAACCGGCTTGTTGTATATTGGGCAGACCCACA